>JAYVMJ010000058.1:0-7647 GCA_043759025.1 Verrucomicrobiota bacterium
TGCCCGTGGGCCCGCGCGGAGCGACGGTCTGGTTGGACACGAGCGTTGGGACCGGGTTCACAACGCGCTGCGCATTTCCGGAGGCAGCAGCGCGGGGGCGAGACGGCGGAGGGTCGGTTCGACGATTTCGAGACCAAAGGCCTTGGCGAGAACTTGCAGGCGGTACAGGGCCACGGGAGAGAGCGAACGCATCAGCGGCTCGTCCATCTCGGTCAGGCATCGTTCCACCTGTTCGCGCGAGGCGTCCGTGCGTTTGCCCTCGGCCAGCACGATGGCGAGGCTCACCCGCCGGTCCCACGCGAGAGCTTGGGCTTCATCGCCGGCGAGATGGGGAACCAGCGCGTTGAGGGCTCGGTTGAATGCCGCCGTATCGCGCAGCGCGGAGGACACCTGGGCCTGCGCCACGAGCGAGCTGAGGTCATTGGGAAACGATTGCTCCAGCGTGCGCCGAACGGCGGCGGCTTGCGGCCCCATCGCCATCTCGGCGAAATACTCCGCGAGACCGCTGAGGGCCGTCACATTGTCCTGGATGTCGGTGACTTCGAACACCGCGACAGACTGGTTTTCGAAACCGGGGATTTGCGGGAGATGATAAGGGACGGCTCGCAGCCACCGAGGGGGCAACCAGTGATGGAGGAGGCCCACGAGGGTGTGCTCCGGCTGACTCGATCCAAGACGGGCATAGTCATTGAGGGCGGGGTCCCATGAAGGCATGATGATGTGGGTGATCTTGCGGTTCCGGATCAATACCTGCGCTTCATCGGCGGAAGTTGACGCGGCGAGGTGCAGCGCGGCCGCCAAGCCATCCTTGTTTTCAAGATAAGGTGTGCCCACTCCACGCAAACCGCCGTGAAAATAGAGCGAAGTCGTCAGCCCCGGCGGCGCGAACACGGTGGCTCCGTCGGGCCCGACGCGGTTGGCGAGCCAGTGAGCGAGATCGCGTTCCACGAGTGAAACGATTTCCGTTTCGGTGACACTCTCCGCAGTCGTCGATCCACGCGCCGGAACGAGTTGGACGATGCCCGGGATCGAGATGAGCCCGACCAACCCGGCCCAAAGCCAGCGCGTGCGGTGAGCGGCGAAGGAAGTGCTGATGACGACCAACAAAGCGAGCAATGAACCATCGACGAAGTTCCACCAGCGGAGTTGAAAGCAGGCGAGGACGAGCGTCACGAGGATTGGTCCCAACGCGACTCCGAGCGCGAGCCGCTGTGATCTCACCGTGACGCGCCGCAGCAGGAGCCAGAGCGCTGGGAAAACCACGAGCAGTGGAAGCAAGGTGGCGGCGATCGCGCCGCTGAAATAATCGCGCGCCAGCCACGCACCGGTATTGGCGGCGACGGGCGAATTTGAAAGCGCAGTGAGCCGGGAGGCAAGAGCATCGGCGAAAAGCCACGTCCGGTCTGCCTTGAGCAGAATCGCCAAAGGCACCGTAGCGAACGCGAGCAGTGCGATGATCGCTCGCGCGATGTAACGGCGGGTCCACGCGGTTCTGCCGTCGCGGCCCCACGATTGAAAACAAACCAACAGTTCTCCGGCGCCCAGCCACGCGATAGCGTAAAGTGGATGGATGGTGTCCAGGCGCCATTCTTTCAGTGCGAGATGCCCGGGAAAATACTCCGCTACAAAAGCGACGAATGTCGTGACGCTTCCGGCCAACGCCCACGCCCGCCACGGGAGTGGCGGAAATTTAGCATCGCGCGGGCTGGCGACGGCGGCGATTAACGCTCCGATTCCGATGCCCAGCAGGACGGGAACTTCTCGGGTAACGCTGAGCCACAGCCCGAGCCCGCCGACGATGCCGGCGACGACAAACCAGCGGCGGGCGGTCCGCGTGGTTTCGTTGGGGTTGATCCCAAATGCATTCACCCCGGCCAACAGCGGCAGAATGCTCCAGAGCGCGCCGATCAACGAGAGCCCATAATCGTCCACTTGACCGGGAAGGAACGAACTCGCGAATGGAAACAGTGCGGCGAAACCAAGGCACAGCAACGAAGCGGCGACCGCCCCGAAGCACCACGCCGTGAAAATTACCGTGACGATCAGGAGGACAATCTGAAGGACCGGGTCGGACCACAACGCCGCCTGTTCGACAGCGAGCGCGAGCGGCTGACCGGAGCGTTTATGCTCCATCCAAGTGACGAGTCCCAACCACCAGCGATAGGGCGATGGCGTGCGCACTTCCCGGCCGTGCGGAGCGTTGTCGTATTCGACATGCCGGAGACGCCATTCGTTGTGCGCCAACATTTGCTGGGTTTGGGCCAGCCACTGATAACTGTCGTTGTTGTGTTCCGGTACGATCAACTCGCGGATGCCACCGGCGTAACCGGTCGGGGAAGTGGCGTCGACCGGCAGTGGAAGAATTTGAGTGAGGTCGGAAACGTGGCTGACGTGCCGGGCTCGATTCGTATTGATCCAGCTCAGAAATCCAATTGCGACCAGCAGCAGAAACGCGCCGGGCAGATTTGAGAGACGAAGGAGGGCTTTCATGAGGGCTGGGCGGCCGGACTCAATCGCCGGGAAAACCGGCTGGCAAGCGAAGTTCGGGCCGGCGAGGCGGTCGGCAAAAAAATGCCGACCGGCGTTGTTGCACGATTTAGGTTCAGCCGGAGCGATGCAGTGAAGCCCACAGAACACACTGAATACACTGAAACCAGAGTAAGAAATTCAGACCTGAGCCGACGCATGCGCCCACCATGTAGTGCCCGATCATCCGATCCTTTTATGAGCTCAAAAGCGTTCATTCTGTGGGTTCTGCGTCGTGGTTAAATCCGACTGCATGGTGTCGGCTCAGACCTCCTGAACCCAGCGCGTGGAGAGAGGAGGAACGAGGAAACGAGATGAGCCTGGCACAGGGCAAATCGGATGAACCGGAGGTGGAGCGCGACCTCCGGGCGCGCTTTTTACCGCCTCGCGCGGCAAAACTCGCCCGGAGGTCGGGTTCCACCACTGCGGAGGCAGGCGCGGCGAATCCTAAAACACCGCGGATCTCGCGGAGGGACGTAGATCCAGAGGGGCACGGGATTTGAAAATAAATTCCTGACCGCATCGAAACTTGACTCACTGCGGGGAAAGACGTCCTTTCGCGAAACAATGGCACTCGCCGGGAATAGTCATCGCTCAATGAAAAAATGGGTCACGCTCGCCGTTCGACATGGTTTGCTCGCGACGGTGCTTTCGAGCGGGCTCGCGGCTTGGGGCGCGGCGGCGGGGCTGGTGGAGGAAAATCTCGCGCCTAAGTCCGGTCCGCGCGGGGCGACGATGTTTCGCGAAATGTCGCCGCAGGAAACCGGCGTGGTGACGGAAAACAATTACGCCGATCCCAAGATGTGGACGGACCATTATCAGGAGTTGGTCTACGGCGCGATCGGCACGGGCATCGCGGTCGGGGATTTCGACAATGATGGGCGGCCGGATATTTTTGTCGTGAGCAAGACCGGGGGTTGCCGGTTGTTTCGCAACCTGGGTAACTGGAAGTTTGAGGACGTCACGGAAAAAGCCGGTCTCGGAGGCTCGTCGAGCATGCTCGATTCCGGGCTGGCCTGGATGAAGAACAAGCTCGGCTCGGGCGATGGTGCCGGGCCGGACGCGGAGCATTGGAAGCAAGGGGCGACGTTTGCGGACGTGAATAATGACGGCTGGCTCGACATCTACCTGTGTCGTTTTGGTGCGCCCAATCTGCTTTATATCAACCAGCACGATGGCACGTTCAAGGAAGAGGCGGCGGCTCGTGGCGTTGCGGTGGTCGACGCGTGCGGCATGGCGGCATTTTGTGATTACGATCACGACGGGTGGCTGGATTTTTACCTGCAGACAAACATGTACGATGCGGCCAAAAGCCCGACCGGGCAGCGCGATTATCTGTTTCACAACAACGGCGACGGGACGTTCACCAACGTCACGGATCGCGCCGGCGTCAAAGGCCTGAACCAAGGTCACTCGGCGACGTGGTGGGATTACGACAATGATGGCT
This sequence comes from Verrucomicrobiota bacterium, assembly GCA_043759025.1. GTDB lineage: Bacteria > Verrucomicrobiota > Verrucomicrobiia > Opitutales > Opitutaceae > Lacunisphaera. Next base: position 3,974 of record JAYVMJ010000058.1, read on the forward strand.
GGCCGGATCTTTACGTTGCGAATGACTTCGCGCCACTTGATCAGCTCTATCATAATAATCGCGACGGAACGTTCACCGATGTGATCAGCCAAGTCGTGCCGCACGCGCCGCACTCCGCCATGGGATCGGACTTGGGCGATTTGAACAATGACGGGCTGATTGATTTTTTCGTCGCCGACATGGCGGCGACGTCGCACGAGAAGGACCAGCGCGGCATGGCGAAGATTCGCGCGCTTCTCCGCGATACTGGTAGTGAGCCCAACGTCATACCGCAGTACATGCGCAATGCGCTGTACTTGAACACGGGCACCGGCCACATGCTGGAGGCGGCGTGCCTCGCCGGACTGCAAGCCACCGACTGGACCTGGTCGGTGCGGATGGAAGACCTGGATAATGATGGCCGCCTCGACCTTCAGTTCACCAACGGAATGACGCGGGAATTTCACAACGCCGATTTTCTCGACCGCGTGATGGGCGTGGAAAATCCCATCGAGTCGCGCCTCGCCGTCAAAAACGGCCCGGAATTTTCAGAGGAGCATCTGGCTTATCGCAACCTCGGTGATTTGAAATTTGAGAGCGTCGGCAAGACGTGGGGATTGAATCAGGTGGGCGTGAGTTTTGGCGCGGCGTTCGGCGACTTTGATGGGGATGGGGATTTGGATCTGGTTTACGCCAATTACCAGCACGGCGTGACACTGCTGCGCAACGATTCCGACACCGGTCACCGGCTGATCGTGGCACTGCGCGGAACACAATCGAACCGGTTCGGCGTGGGATCGACCGTGCGAATCGAAACGAAATCCGGCGTGCAGGTGCGGCAGCTCGTTTTGGCGCGCGGGTACCTCTCGAGCAGCGAGCCGATTTTGCATTTCGGTTTGGGCGATGACACGGAGATTAAAACGCTGACCGTTAGCTGGCCCAGCGGAAAAACGCAGACGTTTACGGACCTCGCCGTAGATCGTAAGTTGACGATCACCGAGCCAACCGGCGCCGCGCGGCCACCTGGAGCCGGGGGCGCTGACCCCGGTTCCAGGGCGAAGCCCGCTGAATTCACCGAGGTGAGCGTTGCCTCAAATTTTTCATTGTCGTCGCGGGAAAGGCCCGGCGAAGAGATAAACGCGCAGGCATTGCTGCCGATGCGGCTCAACCGGCGCGGCCCCGCCATCGCGGTGGGCGATGTCACGGGCGATGGCATCGATGACGTGATCGTCGGCGGCACGGCGCTGGATCCTCTGCGCATCCTGCGTGGGAGCGACGGGAAGGCTTCCTTCGCCGCGACTGACGCATCCGCGCCCGCGGATGATGGTTCACTCGCCGATGGCCCGGTGCTGTTGTTCGACGCCGACGGGGATGGCTCGGTTGATTTGCTCGTCACAAAATCCGGGGCGAACCGGCCGGCGGGATCGGCGGATTACCAACCCCGGTTATTTCTCAACGATGGACACGGCGCGTTTCATCCCGCTGCGCCTGATGCGTTGCCGACGTTGCCAATTAGTGTGGGCGCATTGGCCGCCGCGGATTTCAATCGCGACGGCAGTCTCGATGTTTTCATCGGCGGTCGCGTGCAACCCGGACGCTATCCGCTGCCGCCGCGTAGTGCGCTGTTGATCAATCACGGGGGCAAGTTTGAAGACGTGACGGATCGGCTGGCACCGGGTTTGAGCAGCATTGGTCTCGTGACCTCGGTGCTCTGGACGGATGTGGACAATGACGGCTGGCCGGATCTCTTGATCGCGCTCGAGTGGGGCGGCATTCGTTACTGGCACAACAAACAAGGCCGCGGTTTTGAAGATCGCTCGGAGCAGGCGGGATTTGCCGCGGCGGGGACGGGGTGGTGGACGTCGCTCGCGGCGGCGGATTTCAACGGCGACGGCCGGCTCGATTACGTGGCGGGCAATGTCGGTCTGAACACGCAATATCGCGCGAGCCCGGAGCGCCCCGCGTTGCTGTATTACGGCAATTTCAACGTCGGCGGACTGGCGCAAGTCGTCGAGGCCTACTACGAGGGGGACAAAATTTATCCGTGGCGTTCGCGCAACGAGCTCGCGGCGAAGATTCCCGCGGTGCTGAAACGGTTTCCTAAAACCGATCTCTACGCCAAGGCGACGGTGGACGAAATCCTCGGGGCGGACAAACTGGCGGCGGCGAAGAAGTTCGTCGCGACGGAATTGCGGAGCGGGGTTTTCCTGAGTCAGCCCGACGGTACTTATCGCTTCGAGGCCTTGCCGCGGATGGCGCAGATTGCACCGTTGCAAGGGATCGTGGCGGGTGATTTCGACGGCGACGGTCATGCGGATATTTACGCGGTGCAAAATTCGTTCGCGCCGATTCCATCGGTGGGACATTTCGACGGCGGGCTGAGTCAGCTGCTGCGCGGGGATGGCCGCGGGCATTTTACGCTAGCCCCGCCGGCGGAGAGCCAACTCGTGGTGCCCGGCGATGCGAAGGCGCTCGCGGTGATCGATCTCGATCACGATGGCTGGCCGGATTTTTTGGTGTCGCGCAATAACAACACGACGCTCGCATTCCGGAACAACGGCGTGGCGGGCCGGCATGCTTTGCGGATAAACTTGCGCGGTCCGAACGGGAATCCGACGGCGATCGGTGCGCGGGTCACGCTGGAGCTTTCCGACGGCGCAACGCAAACGACCGAGGTGCAGGCGGGCTCGGGCTATTTCAGCCAGTCGAGCCCGGCGTGTTTCTTCGGTTGGCCGGACGTCGACCCGCCGAAGAAAGTCCGGATTCGCTGGCCCGACGGTAAAAGCACCGAACGGTTGGTGCCGGTAAATACGACAAGTCTATTGTTATCTTTTTTTGAGTCGTGAATTCGCGGGGAAAATTTGTCAGGTTCGAGTTCTACCCATTACCCCCATGCGCATCCCACCCCTCCCATTCCTCGTGAGCCTGCTGCTCATTGGTACTTTTCCCGTTTCTTCTTATGCTGCCGATGAAAAAGCGGTACCGCTCGCACCGGTACCGGAGAGTCCCACCTTGTTCGTTGATTTTCGGACCAAGCTGCCGGGGATTTTTCACTTCGGTACCTGGCAGGACAAACTCGGGATTTCCCCGACGGGAATCGTAATTGAAGGTTCAAAAGGCGCGCAAGGGGATGGCGGCATGGGCCGCAACATCGAACCGGCGCTGGATCTCAGTGGGATTGCGTATGTGGAGGTGGCGTTGGGGGTTGGCGCTAAAAATGAAGTGCCTGAAGTCACGATCGCGTTCAATGACGCTGATGGCACGCAAGTGGCGGCGCGATTGCGGATCGACCAGATCGTACCCAACCAGCCCGTTTGGCTGCACGTGCCGCGCGAGAGCTTCGCCCGCGTGTCAGGGCAGGATGGTAAGGACGGCAAGATGGATTGGACGAAAGTGGCGCAGTGGCAGTTGCAAGGGGACTGGACCACGAAGAAGCCGCTCAACGTGGTGTTCATCGCGTTGCGCGTGCGGCAGTGAGAAAGAGCGCCGCGCAAAGGGCGGCTGCGGAAAAAACATTTTCCCTGGACGGGTGTGGGCGGGGTGCGACGAGCACACCACCTACCGTAGGTTCAGCCATCCTGATCCCAGCCTGCGGAGAGACTCGGAACGAGGAAACGAGCTGAGCCTGTCACGGCCCAAACCAAATGAACTGGATCGAGGTGGAGCGCGCCCTCCGGGCGCGCTGGGTACCGGCT
>JAYVMJ010000059.1:0-2567 GCA_043759025.1 Verrucomicrobiota bacterium
CAGAGGTCACGGAGAGGAATCAACCCTTTCTTCGCCTTCCCGACTCAGCGTTCTCAGTGACCAAGCATAAAAGAGCTGATTAACCCCAGCCAGATTTTCCCCACGAAATGCACGAAACCTCACGAAAACGAATCGCGAAACACTTCGCTCATTTCTTCCGTTCCGATGCTTTTATTTCGTGCTCTTTCGTGTATTTCGTGGGCCACCATTCCGTAGGTCGATCCCCTTCGCAGGACTCGCGGACGCGTACCACTCGGGCGGGCCCGGCGCGTTAGGGATAACGCGCCCTACCCCTTCCAAGAAAGCAAACCACGCCTACCGCTATCCGCACATTTCCCACATGAAATGCCTCGCTTGACAGGGGGCAATTTTCCCCGCCAATCTGCGCGTTCGGCCCTGCAATCGTAGGCAGGACCAAACCATATACAACCATGTCGATGACTCCGCTTGAAGAACTCCGCCACTCAGCTTCCCACGTACTGGCGACTGCCGTCCTCCGTCTGTTTCCAGACGCCAAACTGGACATCGGTCCGCCCACCGACTCGGGCTTCTATTACGACATCGATCTCGACCATAAATTCACCGCCGAGGATCTCACGAAACTCGAAACGGAGATGAAAAAAATCGCCGATGAGAACCAGGCCTTCTTTCGGAAGGAGGTTTCCCGCGAAGAGGCCGCCGAGATCATCAAGTCGCGCGGACAGGAACGCTATAAACTAGGCCGCCTCGCGGACATCCCCGCCGACGAAAAAATTTCGTTCTACCAAAATGGCGAGTTCATGGATCTTTGCGCCGGCACGCACGTGCGCTACTCCTCGAAACTAAAAGCCTTCAAATTACTTTCCATCGCCGGCGCCTATCATCGCGGCGACGAGACGAACAAGCAGCTCCAGCGAATCTACGGCACCGCCTTCCCCACGAAGGAGGAACTCGCGAATTACCTCACGCAGCTCGAACAGGCGAAGCTCCGCGACCACCGCAAGCTCGGCAGGGAGTTAAAACTTTTCCACATCGACGAGGATGTTGGCCAAGGTCTGATTTTGTGGACGCCAAACGGCTCGATTCTCCGGCAGGAGCTGCAGAATTTTATTTCCGGCGAATTGAAGAAGCAGGGTTACTCGCAAGTCTTCACGCCGCACATTGGCCGGCTCGCACTCTACAAAACCTCCGGCCACTTCCCTTATTACAAGGACTCGCAGTTTCCGCCGGTCGTGGAGCGAGACAATCTCGACCAGTTGATTTCCTCCGGCTGCTCGTGCGCCGAGATGTCGAACCGGATCGACGCCGTTTCCGTTCACCTCGCGGAAAAGGTCAACAAGCTAACCGGCGCGGAAACGATCGCGAAGGATCGCGTGCTGCCCGACGATCAGCTCATCGACGGCTTCCTGTTGAAGCCGATGAACTGCCCTCACCACATCAAGATTTTCGCGTCGCAGCCGCATTCATACCGCGACCTGCCCGTGCGCTTCGCGGAATTCGGCACCGTGTACCGCTGGGAGCAATCCGGCGAACTCAACGGCATGACGCGCGTCCGCGGTTTCACGCAGGACGACGCCCATTTGTTCTGCACTGAGGAACAGGTGCCGAAAGAAATCATCGGGTGCCTCTCACTCGTGAAGACGGTGCTCACGACGCTCGGCATGGCGGACTATCGCGTGCGCGTGGGCTTGCGCGATCCGGATTCCAACAAGTACACCGGCGACGCTGCGAATTGGGACAAGGCCGAAGCCGCCTGCCGTGAAGCCGCGAAAACGCTCGGCGTTCCGTTTACGGAGGAGCCGGGCGAGGCCGCATTCTATGGCCCGAAAATCGATTTCGTGATCAAGGACGTCATCGGTCGCGAATGGCAGCTCGGCACCGTGCAGGTGGACTACAACCTGCCCGTGCGCTTCGATCTTTCGTACATCGGCGCGGACAACGCGTCGCACCGACCCGTGATGATTCACCGCGCGCCGTTTGGTTCAATGGAACGTTTCTGTGGCGTACTCATCGAGCATTTCGGCGGCGACTTCCCTCTCTGGCTTGCGCCGGAGCAAGTGCGCATCGTGCCGATCAGTGACAAGGTGCTCGACTATGCAAAGGAACTGCAGACGCAGCTCCTCGGGGCGGACCTCCGCGTTTCACTCGACGTGCACTCCGACAAACTTGGCGCAAAGATCCGCCGGGCGGAATTGGAGAAGATTCCATACACCCTCGTCATCGGCCAGAAGGAGGCGGAAGCGCAAAGCGTTTCCGTGCGCTCGCGTGCGAAGGGTGACGAAGGCGTCTTGAAAGTAGCGGACGTGATCGCGCGTTTCAGACATGAGGTTGCGACCCGCGCTCTGCCGGAGAGGACGAAAGCCTCAGGCACAACTTCAAGCTAAGATAAAATCCGCTTCGAGCCGCAGCGCCCCCGCTGCGGATTTCTTTATCGACGTTCCCCAGGCAGTCCGATGACGCGCGGGCGTCGGGCGGGAGCGGGGCAGCAGAATCGTCGGCTCCGGCGAAGGACCTGCGGCCGCAACCGGCACGGATGCCTCATCATTATTTTTCTCCCGCACACGAACGACGGCCGCGTTTTCATCGGG
>JAYVMJ010000060.1:0-6692 GCA_043759025.1 Verrucomicrobiota bacterium
GAAACAGTTCCAGCGTGTAGGTCGGTACGCCGGAGAAGTGGAGTCCGACCAGCTTTTGCGCAACCGCGGGGGGCAGTTCCCGATTGGATTCGCGAAGGATGATCGCGTCAATGTGGTCCTCGTGTTGTTTCAGGTACTGCGCGGCGTCGCCGAACGGAGGAATGGTGATGCCATCCGGTGCGGTATGTTCGATATCCGGGACAAAGGTCGCGTACGTCGCGTAGAGCACCGACTGGACCATGCCGTTTCGCCGGCAGTCCTGTTTGAAGGCGACGCAACTTTCCGGGCTGCCCAGAAACAAAAAATAGCGATCGTGCCGGCGCGCGAGCCGTCGCTGATAGATGATGCGCCGATAACTCAACGTCAGAGGAATGAGCACGATGAACGCGGCGACCGTGACGAGGCGACTGTCCTGCAATTGGAACCCGGCGGGAATCACCGCGTAGGTCAGCAGGAGCGTGCCAAGCATCACCAACAGCAGCGCAATCGCGTGCAGGCTGGTGTAGGTGACCGACATCATGTCGGTGCGCCGGCTATAACCGTCGATCAGGTAGATCGCCAGCACGTGCATGACGACCGGCAACGCGAGCGGGAACAGCCGGGCTTCATTCCATGCGATGAGATTGTGACTCCAAGCGGCGAAATTATAGGTCAACACCACTGCGGCGATGTCCAGCAGGAGGAGCGTGAGGGTGATTTTTCTGCCCTGAATCATGGAGTGGCCCGATTAACGGGTGCGAGGGAGGCCATGGCAAACTGAACTTGAACCAGAATTGGTGGTGAGCAATTCGAGTCTTCTGAGGAGAACGGTTGCTTCGAACGGACGTTTGCCTAAAGAAATGATTGAGACGGCAAGGATGCAGGTTGCATCAGGGTAGGGCGGGTTATCCCTAACCCGCCGTCCAGGAGATACGGCTGCCGCTACTGTAGTCGTGAATCCTGAGCGGCGCTTTAGGGATAAAGCGTCCTACCTCAATCGGCTTCGTCACCTTTTGGCGTCGTTATTGACAGGAGCGCTTCCCATCGCGCCAGCGCGGACTCGAAAACGAAATGCTTTTCGTAGGCAGCGCGCGCGCGGTGACCGAGCCGCGCGCGTTCCTCGTCGTCGCCCTGCCAGCGGGTGATGAGCTGCGCGAGGCCGGAACCATCAGCGGGAGACACGGCAGCCCCGCAGTTTTCGTTTTTCAACAGCGAGGCGATTTCTCCGTTGGGTGGTCCGACGAAAATCGTGGGGCGCCCCGCCGCGAGGACGCCGGCCAGTTTGCTCGGATAAACCAGCGGAGCAAACGCGGGGTTCAGTGTCACCAGTTGAACATCGGCGCCCGCGAGCGAAGCGGCCAGCTTTTCTCGTGGCGCCGGTGGCAAAATGTGGAGGTTGTTCAGCCGTTTCGTCGCGGCGAGAGACCTGACTTCGGCGAGTCGTGCACCGGCACCGAGAAACAAAAAGACGATGTCCGGCCGGTCGCGCAGGAATTCCGCCGCGCGCAAGATTGCCTTGAATTCGTGGACCCGGCCGAGGTTGCCCGAGTAGGCGATGATGAATTTATCGGCGAACCCCCATTCACTTCGCTGGATGTCTCGCGCGTCGTTGGTCGGTGGAGTCTGCAGTTCGCGCGGCGCCCAATTCGGGATCGTGATCACGCGATCTGCCGCGACTCCGTGGTGCTGGAGAGTGCCGGCCATGGTTTCACCCAGAACGACGCAGCGTACAGCGGCCAGCCAAGAGGCATCCCGTCGGGCGCGCAAAGGAAATAAAAGTGCCCCCGCTAGCGCACCAAAATGAGCGGCGGCAATCTCCGGGTAAATGTCCTGGGTCCAGTGGATCACTTGTGCTTCCCGTTTCACCGCGACCGCCGTGACTCCGGCGCCTAACAGCGGCGGGTCAGTCATGACCACGACGCGATCACCGGGTTGTGCCAGTGTCTCCAATTCGCGGCGCACCTGGCGGATGAAGCGGGTGTAATTTTTCGCGCGCGAAATCAGGCCGCCGTGGCGATCGCCTTCACCCGTGCGATGAATGATCACGCCATGGCGCGGGCCCGGTTCGTGCCCGGCGGCGATGACGTGCACCGGCCAGTCGCGCGCGGCGAGTCCCTCGGCGAGGTCAGTCAGCAACTGCGAGGTGGCCGCGAGGGAGGGCCAGTAAACGCGGTTGATGAAAATGACGCGGGGCTTAGTCATTTCTCGCACGGTTCACCGGTTTGATTTCCTCAGCGGCGAATCGTTCGTAGCGGGCCAGCAGACGACAGTAGCGGAGCGATCCGGCTCCGTCGAGGAAGCCGCCGCGCAGTATATATTGATAGATGAAACGCAGCTGAGGCCGGAACGGGAGGGCGTAACTGATTTGTTTCAAGGCCCGGCGACGCTCCAGCGCGGTTTTGGGTAGAGGCTCTCTCAACACGCTGCCCACGGTCCGGCGTTCGGAGTAACTGTGGACGGCCTCCTTGCGCGCGTAGCTGCGGTGCTTTGCGTCCCATTCGTTCATGTCGGGCGCAGAAATGTCGTGGAGATAAGACCCCTTTAAGAACCCCATCCGCATCGCCGGGCTTTCGCGCTGTCCGTGACCGACTTGGATAAATCGAAACCCTTTCGCACGCACGCAACGCGCCTGCCACGCGGGAAAATCGGTGCAGCGTTTCAGCCAGCGGCCGTGAAACATCATGTGCGGCGCGGCGAAGTAGCCGTCGAACGGCGCGTCGGCCGGCAGCGCGGAGCATTCGGCCAGCAGGTCCGGCATCATCTGTTCGTCGGCATCGAGGTGAAAAACCCACGGGTGACGAAATTCAATCGCGTCGTGCGCGTAGTTGCGCTGCTGGGCGAAATCGGCGAACGCTCGCGTGAATACCCGTGCGCCGGCCGCGCGCGCGATCTCTGCCGTGCGGTCGGTTGACCCCGAGTCGAGAATTACGATGTCGTCGGCGCCAGCCACGGAAGCAAGGCACGCGGGAAGGCGCTCTTCCTCATTGAGTGTGAGGATAAGAACAGAGATAGGAATTGATTTTGGCGTCATCACCCGTGCGGCGGAGGAGGCATGTTTGGTTCGTAGCTGCTCAGCTTTGCGTAACGAACCGCGCTGTAAAGACAGCACCAGAAGGAGATCATGACCGCGGGATTGGCGAAGGGGAATTCGACCCAGGCGTAGAGCAAGATCAACGCGCACCCCGCGAGCAGACAGCGCGGAAGAGTGGAGCTCACCCGTCGCCAGGGAACCGAAATCAAGGGAAACAAAACCACCAGCCCCAGCAAACCAGTTCCGACGAAGCCCACCTCCGCCAGCGATTGCAGCCAGTCGTTGTGGGCCTCCGCATAAAAGGGAATCCACACCCACGTTTCCGTAGCCCGCTGCGTATTGAAGATTCGGAAAACGTGCGCGTAGCTCTCCAATCCCCAACCGAACCACGGTTTTTCCGCCGCCATCCGCCACGTATCGCGATAAAGCGTGAGGCGCGAATTGAGCGTGTCCTCCTTGGCGATGGATGCGATCTGTTCCGACGTGAGTTGAGCGCGCTGCGCGATGACGTCTTGGCCAACATAATAAATAACGCCGAGCGAAAGCGCAGCCATGACGAGAATTCCCGCCAGCGGTGCCGCGACGGACCGGCGGCTGCGACGACGTTGGCGGAATAGGGTGACCAGCAGATGAATCAACGCTCCCACGAGCAGTACAGTCATCAGGACGGTGCACGAACGCGAAGCGCTGAGGGGAACGCTGATCGCGAGCAGCAGGACTGCAATTACAGCGAGAGGAATGGGCGTGTGCCAGAAAGGACGGCCGGTGTTGCGACGAATCAGGTGAGTGAGCAAACCGAGACACACCGCCGTGTTGAGCAACGTAAACGCACCCCAGTGATTGTGGTACACGAACGTCGAAAAGAATTTCGGATTGGGCGATGGCACCGCGCCGAACCACAAGCCGGTCGAGCCAGTCAGTTTCTGAAAGGTACCGAATACGGCTAGAATCACGGCGTTTCCGGCGACGATCAACAGGACAATCCGGACCATTCGTCGACTCTGCAAAACGACCGCGAGATTGAAACACGTCAGCACAATGACGTTGAACTGCCAGAGTTCCCTCCACGTTAAGACCGGCAGGGCCGAGCTGGGCAGCCAGGCCAGCGGATGCAACATGATGAGCTGCGCTTCGCCGGCGCCCGGAAGCTGGACGAAGCTGGGATTCAGTCCGCTGACGCCAACCAGCAGGTCATAAAAAAGCAACGGCCACAGCCACCGCATCGCCGGATGGAACCATTGGGCCGGTGCCTTGCAGGCCTGACTGCAGGCGAAAAACAGTAATACGCCGATCCCGCCCCAGATCGCGATGACGTCGCGTGCCCAAGGAATCTGTCCGCCAAACGCCCACGAGGTGAAAATCAGCAGCGTGGCAAAATGGAAAATCACCGCTTTCTCCAAAACCCCCGCGCGACTCTGTCCGCGTCGAGGCGAAGAATAGGATTCGGCGGGAGTCATTGGGAGCGAGGCGCGGATTAACTTTGATTGGAGCCGGGCAACGGTGAGGGCTGGGCGGGCGTCGTCAACGTGGCGAAATCGGCTAAGAGTGAATCGGCAAAGGCGGCGTAGTCGTAAGTGCGTACGTCCTGTTGCGCGTTTTGCGCGAGCGTTGCGCGCAACGCCGCGTCGCGCAAAAGGCGGGCGAGCGCAGCGGTTAACTGGGACGCGGCATCGGTGGCAGCGTGATCAAAGACCATTCCGTTTTTCCCGTCGCGCACGAAGTCGGTGAAACAGCCGAGCCGTGACACCACCGGAACCGCCCCCGCCGCCATCGCTTCAGCCACGGCCACGCCGAAGGTTTCTCCCTGCGCGGCGATGCTGGGGTAGCAGAAAATTGCGATGCGCCGGTAGACGTCCGCAAGCGCTGATTCGTCGAATTGCGGTTCAAGAAAAGTGAACCGGTCCGCGGGCAGCGCGGCTGAAAGTTTTTCGCCCAACCTTCGACGAAACTCAGGCCCCGATCCGCCCCGCCCGATATCCGACGGACCGCACAGTAGGACGCGCCACGTTGGCAGGTCCGGCATCCGGCTGAGAAGTTTCAACGCGTCGGCCAGCAGAAGCAGGCCTTTTTCCTCGTGGATGCGACCGACGAAACCGATGGTGATCCCGTCCGCGTTCACCGTGGCGCCTGACTGCGGAGCATCGGCGGCGCGATTCATTCGCTTTGGGTCCGATACCCCGGAGCCTGCTCCGGCTTGGATGGGAAGTGGCACGGGCCTCTGGCCCGTGGGCCCGGGCGAACACGGGCGAGACGCCCGTGCCACGGAGGAGAGGATAACCGATCGGCGGAATGGTTGGCTTGGTTTCAATGCCCCGGAGCTTGCTCCGGGAATATTCATCAATTGCCAGTTGATGGGATAACCGACCACGCGCGTCTCGGCCCCGAGAGCGGGGTTTTCCGCCACGACTTGATCGCGGACAAAACTGCTCGCGGCGAGCACGCGGGCGATTGCGTGGTAGTGGCGATATTGTCCTTTCGGCATCCGACCGGTCATAATTACCACGCGACCGGCGCGGGGTTTCCATTTGCCCAGCCATGCGGGTAGCGCCACGGCGTTCACAACGACGATTTCGGCAGTGGGCAGCGCCCAAAAAACGCGCCAGCTCCAAACGAAATCGAGAAGTAGATTGCGCCACAACTGCCGGCAGTGATCGGACCCGCGCAGGCGAATGTGGCGAATTCCATCGCGGGTTTCCTCGCTGGGAAAGCCCGGCCACCTCCGCGAGATTACGGTGACGTCGTGTCCGCGTTCCGCAAAGGCCCCGGCGAGATTGAACCAGGATTTTTCCGTCGCTCCACCCGCGACCGGTGGCACGGGCAGGAAAAATCCATTCACGATCGAGATGCGCATGGGTTAACGAATCTCCGGTCCGGTCAACGCGCGGAGCAAACCTTCCGTCGTCTGTTGATAAGTATAATCTGCGACCTTCGCCCTGGCGTTTTCACCGAGACGGTGGAGTTCCTTCGCTGCTGTTTCCAGCGTCGCGCGGAGCGTGGCGACCAAGGCCGCGAAATCATTGGCTCGGAAAACCCAGCCGGTTTCCCCCGCGTGAACAAGATCGGTCTGGCAGCCGACAAGATCGGAAACGAGGCAGGGCACGCCGAGGTGCATGGCTTCATTGACGGCCAGCCCCCACGTCTCGTAGCGCCCCCGCGAAGGCAGCGCAAAAATATCGGCGATCAAATAGCGCGCGGGCATTTCGGTTTGATTCGCGAACGGGAGAAACTTGACGCACGCCCCCGGGTGCGAGGTGGCGAGCGTTTTGAGCCGCTCCTTTTCAGCGCCATCGCCGACGAAGACGAGCGCTGTATTTGGAGCTGCAATTTGGATAAATGCTTCGAGCAATTTGACGGGTTGTTTCGCCACTTCGAATTTCCCCGCGAAAAGCACGATGCGCTTGCCGTCCAAACCGAGTGCCGCCCGCAAGGAGTCGGCGGCAATGCGCGCCAGCAGTTCGCTGGCCTGAAATCGCCCGGCATCCACGGAATGCGGTGAGAAGAAAAGGTTCTCATCCGGAACCCCGAGCACCCGAAAATAATTACGGTTGGCGGAGCCGACATAGGTGATCGCCGCGAATTGGCGGAAAAGAAAACGCAGCAACAGCCGCTTGGTTAACGGCGGCGGTCCGCGGCCGAGAAAATGAGAATCACCGCGAAAAATCAGTGGGATGCCCTGCCAGCG
>JAYVMJ010000061.1:0-12669 GCA_043759025.1 Verrucomicrobiota bacterium
TTCTTCACTCTGCCGCTCGCGGCGACTGTCACATTGGACGCTTCAATAAATGCGGTGATAACACGGGGAATACGCATGCGGCCACCGGCGATTTCGCTCTTGGCGATGAAGACGCCGTGAAGGAGGGAGTTGATATCGTATTTGAGCAACACGCCGGCGAGGGCGCGTAGATCGGCACGCCCTTCCTTCTCGACACCGAGTTCTTTTTTCAACGTTTCGACGAACGACTTGTCCTTGGCTTCGAGGATGTAGGGGCTGTTGATGCGATGGGCTTCGAGCACCGAGTTGGTCAGCGGCTTTTTGTCCTTATCGAGGACAGCTACGAGAGGCAGGCCTTTGAGTGGCGCGACCCAGTCGTTGGCGATGGCGTCCCATGAGACTGCTTCGAGGCGGTTGGCCATGCTTTGGGCGGACTCGACGAGCAACATGTTCTGGCCGTCGGCGGTCTTGTAGGTGGCGGCACCGAGGTCGGGAAACCCGGTGGGCTGGAAACGGGTGCCGAGCACGGGCTTCAGCTTGGCGGTGAGAAGGAGGCGCGGGGTGGTTTTGAGTTGGGAGAAGTCCATGATGAGGGATATGTGAGTTGGTTAACGGGAAAGTGAGTGAGTGAAGAAATCGGGCGCTACGGCGACGCAGACCGTGGCGAGCTGAGAATCCCATAAAGGAAAGAGAAGCGCAGCGGCCGAGCGGCGGGCTGCTTCGCCCTCAAGCGGGATGTGGATTTGAGTGACGGGGATACTGGAACCGTGGAGACGGCGCAGCGCCTGAGTGGATGCCCGGTCACCGTCGCCGCTGGCCGCCAGATTGAAAATGATCGGCTCGATGGGGACGCGTTTGTCGTCGGGCAGTCGACCGGCGAAGCAGAGTTTTAACTGGGCGAAAAAGGCAGGTGGTGTTTCATCGAGAGCGTTTGCCGGACGCGCGGGCATCTCGTCTCCGGTCATTGATTCGCCGGAGAAATCGACGAGACTGAACCCCCAGAGCAGTTGTGCGAAGCGAGCTTCATCGATGCGGCCTTCGATGAACGCTGCGATATCGGCGGGCCACGCGGTGAGGCGAGCGTATTCCGGCCACGAATCCATGCTGGCTGACTTGGCCAGTAGGACGCGGCGTTTCATCAGCTTGCAGAGCACGTCGATCACCGAGCCTTCGTGCCAGATGACTTCGTTATTGGCTTCGTCGCCCCAGTCGGCCCAAGCCTTTTCTCCGGGGATGACTTTGACTGGTTCCAAATGCCGACGGAGTGGGAAGAATTCTTTTTTGAAGCGCACGTTTACCGAGGCGAGAGCAGCGGCGAGGCGATATTCAACGGTGCCGTTGTCGGTCGCTTTGACCCAACCCGCAGGCAAGGGAGGAAAGGGTTTAAGGAAGGAATCGTCGCGCCATTTCTCGCTGGCGGATGCGAGTGTCCGTTCGCATTCGCCGAGGGCGATGAGCAGTTCCTGCGCGGTAGTAGGATTGTTGTCCTGCGCAGAAGCGGCGCGGGCAAAAATCGCGGCTTCTACGCGGGTGGCGGCACGGCGAACGGAGCCGGGGGCGGTATCGCCTTTGGCTTTGGAAAGGAAGCGTTGCAGCCAGCCGTCACAGGTGGTGAGCAGATCGGCGGATACGATGTCGCGATGAACGCGCAGGCGCTGAAGCGGGGTGGCGAAGTAGGCGAGACCGTTGCGCACATGGAAGCCATAACGCTGGAATTCGCCGATGCCTCGGTCCACGCCCAGCGATGCAATCGCGAGGGCGAAATCCACGCCGTTTTTCGCCGGCCGCCGGCCGACCCACGCGCGGCCTTCGCTGAAGAGGGTTTTGATTTCATTCAGACTGCTCGGACCCGACCAGAGCGGCATCCAGATCTCGCAACGGGCGTCGTTTTCGTCGGCTTGCGTCGCGCTGCCGTAGCCAGCACCGGAGGGTTGGACGCAAAACGGATAAACGAGTTGGCCGGGTGCCACGCCTTCCAGCCTTTTAACAGCAGCGGCGGCGAAGAGTATCGCGCCTTCAAGCGCCAAGATGAAGTCCCATGGGTTGACCGCACTCTTGGCATCGAAACCGGTGGTTCCGTTGGCCCCGCCGCTCGCTGCCGGACTGAACTGTCCGATGGGATTATCGGTGAGACCGCGAATGGGAGTGTCAAAGAGTGCATTGCTGAGCAGGGCGGACGAGCCCGTGGCGGGTTCACCTTTTTCGAGATCGAATACCTCGGTCAGACGCTGCATGAAATTATTCGTAAACTCGAGGCGACCGTCGTTGCCGCCGGTGCCGAGAAGCGGTGGATATTTGGCCCCGTCGTCGGTCAGGACGAAGGCACTATCGAGCCATTCGAGAGCTGGTTCAGAAAATGTGTTCCGGCAGCGCAGGAGGAGTTTTTCTTTGATTTCCTTTTCCGGCTTTTCCTCAAGACCGAGCGCGGAGAGTGCATCCCGAGCAGCGGTGATGGTTTCACGATAGGTGCTGAATGCAGGCAGCGTGGAGGTACTGATGGCATCAAGTGCGTCCGCATTGTCCTTGGGATGAAACCCGCTGCCGCCGTTCCATGGAGCGACGAGAGGCGAAGGTGAATAACGCGTGAGGAGGAAATTGATCAGTGCCTCTTGGTCGTAGGTCGAAACGAGGGTGAAGGTATTTCCGCGCCAGAAGCCACGGGCGTTGGCATCCGGGCATTGCTGCGAGAGAAGGCGGAGAATGCCGAGGGCTTTGAGATAAGCGGCAAGCGGCGTTGGGGTGCAGCCGAGGAATTTGATTGATTTCATGATTTGCGCCACGTATATAGGACGTAGTCCTATTAATTTGACAAGCATGTGGTCGTTGTTACCGGTGCAGGTGGGTTAGTCAAGGAAAGCTGTGTTTCCCGCATTTTGGCTTCAGGCCTTCTCTTCATGGGTCCCTCCATGCGGGGATGTCCGGTGCACAGTTGAGTTCGCTTCCAAAACGATTCATCCAAGACTAATCTCCCCGATGAAAGTCGGGGCTCCGTTGAAGCGCGCCGCGCATTTAGGCTGCAGTGACTTCTATCAGTGTTATCCGCATCACCCTTCACGGGGTGGTGCGGCTTCATTTTTTCACTGGTTCGATGACAACTCATTATATTGTTTATCGTTTCGATCCTTCCGCGTCGGCGGCACGGAGGATAGTTTCAAGCCAAGCGAGGCGGAAGAGCCCGAGTTTGTCGGAATCACGCAGGGCGAGCATGCGGGAGATCCATGACGGGCGGCCGTCTTGTTCGCCCATCTGCATGCAGGCGAGGTCGAGCGTGAGCGGGAATGAATTTGGTTCAGCGGAAAGACCTTCAATGGCCAATTGCTTGGTGGGGTCGGACGGAAGGCGGTCGTCTTGCCAGATGCCGCGTGCGTAGAGCGGGGTAATGCCGGTTTCGGAGGACTTGCCGGATGAGGCTTCGGGTGCGGCTTCGCCGGGCATGGCGCGGAGCGAAAGACGGATTTTCCCGTGATGCGTGGCGATGAGATAGGCGACCAGATTCTGGAAGACTGGATCTTGCGCCTGGCCGGCTTGGAGCCATGCGAGGGTGGAAGCGAGCTCGTGGCGAAAGTGGGGACGCGGGTGTTTGCCGCCAGCTTTCCACGGGGCTTTGGCAATGAATGAGGATTTAAGATCGTCGGGGACGATGCGACCGTGGGTGATGAATGCTTGGAAACAGGCGTGGGCTTTGCCGACGTCGTGCCAACGAGCGGCGGTCAGCAATGCTTCGGACCAAGGTGACGAAGCAGGGATCTCATTGAGGAGGGAGCGGGTGGCGTCCACCACATGTCCGGTGTGGGTCTCGATGCTTTGCCATGCCTTGGCCTCGCTTTCGAGGCGTTGGCTTTCGTCGTCGCGATCCTGGCCGTCGCGGGGCGTGGAGCGGACAGCTTGAGCGCCGATGTCGAGAATGGGGAACGGGTCTTTTGATTTTTCGCCCGTCCAGCCGAGGTCCGTCGAGTATCCGCCGAGGGCGTAATCGATCAGATAAATTTGTCCGGGGGCGATGCGATCAACGCGGACAGGCTGCCACTCGCCATCGAGCACGTTCCAAAGCCAGAGGGTGGGTTTGCCGGCTTTGTTTTTATCGTAGAATTTGCGGAAGGCGTGAAGCGGGACGCGGACGAGTTCCTGGCGTTGAGGGATTATATCATCCGAGGGAGGGGCTTCGTCGAGGACGCGCCAATAAACCTGCACGTCGCGTTCTTTGCCGTCGCGAATGTAGCGGCCGACGTCGATGTCGAGTCCTGCTAGATCGGGCGTGGTATCGAAGAGATCGACGAGGTCTTTGCGCCTCAGAATGTGCGTTTCAGGAACGGGTTCGTCGGTCTTAAGCTTTTCAAGCGCAGCGGGGGAAACGCCGGTGGACTCTGCTTGTTGCAGGAGTGTACGGGCGGCGGTGAGTTGCTCGGGCGTGTAAGGCAGCGCGAGGCCATTGGCGTTCTGCGGGACATCGGCTTCAAGGTTAATCCAGAAAATATCGGCACCGCCGTCCTGGTTGAACTCACCCTTGCGATTGCAGCGGCCAAAGCGCTGGACGAGTGAAGACCACGGAGCCAACTCGGTGATCAGGGTGCGGGCGGAAATATCGACGCCAGCTTCGATGGCTTGAGTGGCGATGATGATTTTTTCGTCGGGCGATTTGATGAGTTTGGAGAGTGGCTCGCGTTCGATCGGACGGAAGCGGGAGTGAACGAGCAGGCGGTTGGGCAGGCCGTGTTTTTTGGCGAGCTTGTCGAGGGCGGCGAATAGGTCTTTGGCGCGATCAACGCGGTTTAGGATGACTATGGTAGTCGTGTTCGCCTGGTGGCGGGCGATGACTGCGGCAGCCAGTTCGTCCACGTAGGGGGCAACGCCTTTGGCTGCATCGCTGGCAAGTGTGCTGGGAAGGCGAGAGAGGCGTTTGACCGCTTGGATACGACGGCTGACGTCGTCGCTATCGAAATCGGCTTTTTCGAGCGAGAGGGTGGCCGGTAGGTTACGGTGATCGGGGGTAAGCAACAGCCGGGAATCAAGCGTGGCGCTGGCCCACCAGGTTGCGCAGCCGAGGGCAGTGCCGATCCTTTGGCGAAGGCCTTCCAGTTGAGCGGAAGTGCGGACGCCGACGCCCATCAACTGGGTTTCATCGAGGACCCAAAGGGCGTCGTTATTGAGCAGGCCGAACAGCATTGGCCAGCGGGCGCGGCTGGCGCCGTAGCCACGGTTGAGGGCGCGGCTCAACAGCATGTCTTGGGTGCCAATGAGAATCGCAGGACGCTCAGGGTGAATGTCCCATTCACGGCGAGCGGGATCATTTTCTTCGCCACCCATGAGGATGACGGGCGAGTGAGTGGCGAGCCATGCGAGTTGTTCGCGAACCTCCGCGCTGAGTTGGAGTGTGTCGGCGTTTTTCTGAAGGTTCGTGATCCACCTCGTCACTTCATCGCGCGTCTGCTCCACGAGCGTGCGCATGGGTAGGCAATAGACTAAACGGCGTGGCCAGGTTTCGCGGAGTGCGGCGTCGGAGTGGGCGACACGGTTCCAGAGCCAGGCAAGAACGACCGCCGCGGTTTTGCCCAGGCCGGTGGGGATGGAGATGAGCTGCGATTCGCATGGCTGGCTGACGTCTCCGCCGGCGAGGCGACGTTGGTAATCGTAGGGGGCGTTACCGGTGGCGGTTTTGAAAAAGGCAGAGAAACTTGAAGTGGGGATTTTATTCATGTTTCAAGTAAGGGGGGTGTTTGATGCATTTGAACGTGTCGAGACCAATCCATGTTGTTGGAGATAGCTCTGCGTTGATCGCTTTTGCGGCGATCAGGAGATTGGATTTGTTGGCTGCGGTGTTTGCTGGCGTTCAACTTCCGCCTGCTGTTCACCACGAAATTGCGGCCGCAAATTTGGCGCCTAATCGGCTTCTGCTGGATGCGATGGGCCTTAACACATGGCTGCAGCCGGTCGGATTGTCGGACGAGATGAAGATTCTCGCCCGCCTCTACGAGGCGAGCGTTGACCGCGGTGAAGCCGAAGCTATCGCGCTGGCGAAAATCAGCGGAAAGTCGGTACTGCTTGATGACTTGGCGGCCCGACGGTTGGCAGTGAGTGTGGACGTTGCCGTCCTGGGTAGTTTGGGCATACTGAAGCTCTGCAAAGCTGAGGGAGTTATTGCGCGCACGAGGCCGATCGCTGAAGAAATGAGGCGAGTTGGCAGGTTCTTCAGCGCGACACTCCTCAATGACTTTTATCAGCAAATTGGAGAGGGATGAGCCGTTTGAGTTCTCCGCGTTCGAAAGAACGCGGCTCCGTTGAAGCCAAGCCAGGGATGGGTAAAGTTGTTCGTCATTGATGCTCTCCGCGTTCGAAGGAGCGCGGCCCCGTTGAAGCCAAGCCTTGCGAAATCTTTTTAGTTTCGTAAGGCTTGGTTCATCATGACCGTTGCTATTTCGCTCCCTGAAGAGGTGGCTCTCCTTGCTAAAAAGGAAGGGCAAGGATTGGACCGTGCGGTTACGGTGGCCTTGGTGTTTTACCACTATGAGCGCGGAATTTTGTCTGCGGGGAAGGCGGCCCGACTCTTGGGCTTGGGTCGCTCGGAATTCGAGCAGTTGCGTGTTGATCAGGGGATTGACCGACCATTTAACGGTGAAGAATTGGGGCGTGATATGAATTGGACGCCACCCAACTAAGGCTGATGGCGCGACCTTAGAGGCTCCCAAGTATGCGCACGGTTCAGGAAATCGAGGAGGCGATCGCGAAGCTGCCTGAGAAAGAGTTTCTGGCGCTCGTCGGGCGTTTACGTGAGCGCAACGCAGAAATGTGGGATCGGCAAATCGAAGCCGATGCGATGGCTGGCCGGCTCGATTTTCTGGTGCAGGAAGCGCCGGCCGAACTGCGGCAGGGCAAAACCAAGCCGCTGGATGAAATCCTCGGGCACGACTGAGTTCTGGCGTGCTTACCGGGACTTGCCGGTGTCCGTTCGAGAGGTTGCGCGCAAAAATTACCGCCTTTGGCAGCAGAACTCGCGACATCCCTCGTTGCATTTTAAGAAAACGGGAAAGCTCTGGTCGATCCGAGTAGGCATCGGCCACCGTGCCTTGGCCATCGAGACGTCGGATGGATATTGCTGGGTCTTCCAACTCACGTTCCTTCACCGTCCGGCCGAGGCTGAGAAACTCCAGGTTGTAGCTGCTCTTGAGCGCCTCCTCGGCTTGTTCCGCCAGATGCTCCGGCAGCGCGGCGGGAAAATTGTGCGCCTTGCCCGCCTTGAGGGAGCGCTTATAGGCACCGGCCTTGATCTGGTTGAGCAGGACATTGCGGCTCCAGCCGAAGCGCGCCGTGGCGCGGAGGGAGTAAAGCCGGGCCGCGGAAGCGGAAGCCTTATTGAGAATCAGGAGATTTTGTCCCCAAGGGATTTCTGCGACAAGCTGCCGCAGAAAAGTGGTTGGCTTCTTATCGGTTAATTCTGCGACAGCCCGTCGCAGAATTGCTTTCGCCGGCAATTCCTCAAGCTCGCTTGCTGCATGCAGGAGGATTTCCGGCGAGGTGTAGGATTCGTAAAGCCGGCGCATGTCCCATACGTTGCGGGCGGAAAATCCACTCATGCCGGAGAAGGCCCGTCGCAAATCGGCGGCGACCATCTCCACCACGGCATCTCCCCAGCCCAGCGACTGCTGCTTTTCGACGATGGCGGCACCGATATTCCAATACAGCGCGACCAGTTCGCGGTTGACGACCCGGACGGCCGCGAGCCGGGCGGCGGCGATACGCTCCTTCAGCCCCGCGACGAACGCATGATATTCAGGGATGGCAGGGGCCGGTTTCATGGGGCGGAGTGGGCGGGCGGGTGCAGATCAGTCAGCAATCGTTGCCGCCGTCGCCCGGTCCGCCACCGAGCCACCAGCCGAGGGCAAGCCGATGAACAGGAGTATCAGGATGCCGCGCCCGACGTCCTGATAACCGTAGGGCGTGTTGTTGCCGCCGGTGGCGATTTGAAAGAAACGGTCGAAGGTCGGAGGCATGGGGTTAATTGGCTTTGGGGTGCCGTTTCTGGAGGGCCTTTGCCTTGCTTTCGGCCAGAGACTTGAAGTTTTTGTATTCCGACGGCGTCATGCCGAAGGTGGCCTGGCTGATCTCGGCGGTGAGGATGGAGAAGTCGCGCTGCTCTTTTACGCCGCGCTTTTTCCATTCGTCGGTCAGCTCGTCGCGGACGGCGATGCCGCGCATGCGTTTTTCGATCCAATCGGCGGAGTAGCCTTTTTGCCGATAAATCTCCCGCATCCGCCGGGCGGCGAGTTCGGGGTTCTCGATCTCCTCCAGTCGTTCGTAGCCGACGCGTGCCAACCAAAGTTTAAACGGTTCGGCCTTGGGCGAAGGGATGGATTGGATGAGGCGGAGAAGCTGCTCGGTGTCGGGCAACATCGGTGAGGCGTTGCTTGCCGTCGGCGGCGGTCATTTTCAAAGCGTTACATTTTGTAACGGTTTCGCTTCCTTCGTCGGTGAGTCGCTTTTTCATCACTCGCCAATAGACGGGAGGATTCGCGCTGTCGGTGAGTACCGCGATGACATCAACGATGGCGAAATACCATTTCTCCGCAGTTTTATCCCAGATACGGCGGACTTGTTTCTCTTCAAACAGAACGATGGTACTCATGCGTGATCAAGGGTTGGGGGAAATTGGCCGAGGCGGCACTGGTAATCGTAAGGTGCGTTGCTCGTGGCGGCTTGAAAGAAACGCGAAGGTCGGGGGCATAGCGTCAGGAGTAGAAAGGCAAGGGAATCAGCCCTTGATCGATGTGCGTTGGCCAGCAGCGGCAAGGCCTTCGGGCAAACTGACCTTCCAGCGTCGTTTGCTCAGATCGATCCGAAGGACGATCTCTCCGTGAGTGGCCGGATCGTGTGCGGTTTGCTCCAAGATGAGAGAGTCCGGCCCGAGTTGCGCGATCGGCAGTGAAGTGCCGCTGACTTCCAAGTGCATGCGCACTTGAGCGGAATGAGCGTTGGCAGGCGGGAAATTTAAAGGGGAAGACATTCAGATGAGCGATCGGAAATCTGAGAAGGAATTATGCCGACGAAGTAGTGCCAGCAGTCGCTCAAGAGTGACAGGGGCCGACCGGGTCCTTGTCCGAGTCCGGTGGATCGTCGGGCGATTTAGCCATGGATGCATAACGACGCGTGGAAGGTGAAAGCGAAAATACTGTGGTTGCACCGGCCCGTGCATGTCTTGTCTGTTGCTATTGCTTGCGCGGTCAATCCTCCTTCACGTGCAAACACGGCAAAATCCACCAGTCAATAATGTGGGCGCTGGCCAAAACCGCTTTTGAGAGAACCGTCACCGGATGGTTACTAAACCACACTGGCGCAGACGAACAGCTCCTGAACTTCATTCGACTCCCGACAATTTATTCGCTGTGGGTTTAGCACCTCGGAGCTTGTCGCCGACTTGGATTGGAATTGTGGGAGCGAGCTTGCTCGCGACTCAGGATGTGCGGTGTCGCGAGCAAGCCCCACGACGAGCTCGGGGCCTTGAGCTGGTCGAAACGGCTCGCTCCCACAGGGGATCACGGAATAGTTTTTTGGGAATACCTCGGCACTTGCACCGAGGTCTTTTATTTCAACCTGCGCATTTGTTCCGTCCAGGACGGGGCTGCTTTCGGACTGAAGCCGAAAAGCATTTTCACGTGTAGCCGCGCCACGAGGGTTACGGTTAATACTTCATACCCGCAGCGCGTTTTTGGGGACCGGTCCTCGCGTGCTTGTCGCGCTACGTTGCGAGACAAGCTCGCAACCCACGCCGATCCTGATCGGCGGCAGAAAACAGCAAGCAATGGCACGATCCTCAATGATTCAAAACGGCCCGGAGTTCCGCAGCTGAACCGACCGGGCGCTGGCAAGTGAAGTTTTCGCAAACATAGGCCGCTGGTTTCCCATCGACTGATTTGAAATCGGCCAGATAGGCGCGGTGCCCGCCCAGCCAATGCCTCGCGACCGCGCCACGTGGTGTGTCATCGATGGCGAGAATCGCCCGCCGCCGCCCCAGCCGTTCGTGCAAAACCGCCGCCAACGCGCGAAACTCCGGCGACTGCGAGTCGCCGGCCAAGACCACCGTGCGCGGTTCGGTGAGAGCGAGTTCAAACGCGCACAGCAATTGCGGCAACGCATGGGGCGCGCGACTCCATTGGCCCTTGAGCATTTCAATCGTGCGCAATGCTTTTTCGCGCGCGCCGGCGATGCCCAGCATCCAGTCGAGTCGCATGAGATTCATCACCGCCCCGGAATTTGGCGCGGGCTCGGCGCCGTCATAATCTTCCTTGAGCCGCGCGATCACCGTCGGGTCATCGGCCCGGGAATTGAAATAGCCGCCGTGATCGGCGTCCCAGAAAAGGCCGTCCATCGTCGCCTGCAATTTCACCGCCCATTGCAGCCAGCGAATTTCAAAACCCGCTTCGTAAAGATCGAGCAAGCCTTGCACCAAGTACGCATAATCCTCCGCAAAACCCGCGATGCGGCTGCGCCCTTCCCGCCAACTGCGATAAAGCACTCCGCTCGCTGCGTTGTACAACTCCCGTTCGATAAACTCCGCCGAGCGGGTCGCCGCCGTCAGGCAACCTACCCCGTCGTCGGCCAGCACCTGATGTCCCTTCGCGAGCGCGGAAATCATCAGGCCGTTCCACGCGGTGATCACCTTGTCGTCGAGATGAGGACGAGGACGGGTGTCGCGTCGAAGTTTCAATTTTTGCAGACAATCCAATAATTTTCCGCTCGCCGGTTCGATCTCCAATCCGAAATCCCGGGCCGTCACCACGAGTGATTGCCGCTGCATCAGGACGTTCTTGCCCGTAAACTCTTCCTGGGGATCGTGAGCGACGTTGCCCTCCGGCTTGATCCCGAAATGGGCACAGAAGAACGGCGCGTCCGATCCGAGCGCGGCATCGATCTCATCCTTCGTCCACACGTAGAACGCTCCTTCGGCATGCGCGGGTTTTGCGCCGCGTTCCATCTGTCCGCCGTGACTCGCTCCCGCTTCCGGCACGACACTGTCGGCGTCTTCCGCCGAATAGAACCCGCCCTGCGGCGAAGTCAGATCGCGCCGGACGTAATCGAAAATATCCCGCGCCAGCCAGGCGAACACCTCGCGGCCCGCGGCCTGTTTTGCATCCAGATAGTTCAGCGCAATCTGAGCCTGATCGTAGAGCATCTTCTCGAAGTGCGGCACGAACCATTGCTCATCCACCGAGTAGCGATGAAACCCGCCGCCGACATGATCGTGCAGTCCGCCCTCGGCCATTTTTTGCAACGTGTGCCCGGCCATTTTCAACGCTGGCGCTCCCAGTTCGGATTCCGCCCCTTGCAATGCGGCGATGCGAAAAAGGAAATTGATCACCGACGCCCGCGGAAATTTCGGCGCCCCGCCAAATCCGCCCCATTGATCGTCGTGGGCTTCATAAAAGTACTGGTAACATTTCTCAAACGCGTCGCCCGCCGCCTCGTGCAATGGCACCGTCGGACTCGCCTCCCCCGTGACTTCGCCCGCCACCCCGTGCGCGCCGTAACGTCGCAGCGATGCCACCACTTCCTCCGCCCCCGTTTCGATTTTTGCGCGATCTTCCTGCCAGTGACGCGCGATCGCATTCAGCACCGCGACAAAGCCCGGCCGGCCGTGCCGGTCGTTCGGCGGAAAATAGGTGCCGCCGTAAAAGGGTTTGCCGTCCGGAGTCAGCCAGACGCTCATCGGCCAACCGCCATGACCGGTCGTTTGCTGCACATAGGTCATGTAAACCCGGTCCAAATCGGGACGCTCCTCCCGGTCGACTTTGATCGGGACGAAATCGCGATTCAGAATGTCCGCGATTTCCGGGTTTTCGAACGATTCGTGCGCCATGACGTGGCACCAGTGGCACGTGGAGTAACCGATGCTCAGGAAAATCGGCTTTTGCTCGATCCGCGCCTTGGCCAAGGCTTCGTCGCCCCACGGATACCAATCAACGGGATTTTCCGCATGCTGGCTGAGATAGGGCGATTTTTCGGCGGCGAGACGGTTTGGCATAAGGAATAATCACAATTAACCCCGTAATTCACGCCAGCGCAAATCCGTCCCCGGGATGCAATCCCCCACCCTTCCGCCGCGAATTTTCGCTCAGCCGAGCAAAACATTGACGGCGGCGCGGAGAGCCGGCTTGCTCGCGGGTTCGCTATGTTAACGCTCGCCGATGTCGCCAAGTCCTACGGTACCCGGGAACTCTTTTCCGAGGTTTCGCTCTTTGTTGCGCGCACCGACCGCTTCGGCCTGGTCGGGGCCAATGGTGCGGGTAAATCCACGCTGTTTAACCTGATCCTCGGCGAGGAAACCGCCGACGAAGGCACCATCGAATGGGAGCGTGGCGCGGACTTCGGTTATCTGCCGCAAGAGAGCGCGCCGGTCCGCGACGAAAGCATTTTGCAGATCGCCACGAGCGGCAAGAAACTGGTGCCCGAGACCGACGACGACTACGACATCGATTGGACGCTGGAGCCGCGCGCCAAGAAGATTCTCTCTGGACTGGGCTTCCGCGAAACCGACCACGACAAACCCGCCAAGTCGTTTTCCGGCGGCTGGGTCATGCGCGCGCATCTGGCGCGGCTGCTGGTCAGCGAGCCGGCGTTGCTGATGCTCGACGAACCGACCAATCACCTCGATCTCGAGGCGCTGCTGTGGTTCCAGGACTATCTGACGCGTTATCCGGGCGG
>JAYVMJ010000062.1:0-13993 GCA_043759025.1 Verrucomicrobiota bacterium
AATCCAAAGGGCTCGAAATCGAAGCCCGATATGCTCCCACCAAGTCCTTGAGCTTCACCGCCGCTGGCACGTTTCAGAAAACGACCCTGCTAAATTCGCCGTTCTTTCTTGGCGTGACGCCGTCCTACCTTGGCCTTGATCCCGCGAAATACTATGGCGGCCGGTTCACGGCCGTCGGCGCACTGATCGGAGTGCCCACGGATTTGGAATCGCCCACGCCGCGCCGGGTATTTTCAATTGGCGGCACTTATACCGCTCCCGCCGGTTGGGGATTTTCGCTGGGCGGCACCTATGTATCGTCGATGTTCGCCGGCTATCTTGAACAGATTCGGCTGCCTTCGTATTTCGTCACGCGCGCCGCTCTTTTCTACAACAAGGGCCACTGGTCAGTCCGGCTCAACGGGACAAATATTTTGAATGAGAAGTACTACACGCCCCAGTTTCTGTTCTGGGACACGTTTATCAGTCCCAGCGAAGGTCCCACCGCTGAGCTAACGGTTGCTTATAAATGGTGAAACTCCGGCCTGCCGGACCTCCCGTCTCCGTGGACCGAATCGAAATTGGCCGCGGAGTCCGATCCCGGCCCGCTAGCTGCTTACCCCTTCAACGATGCTCGTTATCAACGATCCAGCTGTGTGCGGAGAAATCGCCGCATTGCACGACGCATACGAGGTCGCTCTCGCTACCAACGATGTGGCGGCGCTCGTGGATTTTTTCTGGTCGTCGCCGCACGCCGTGCGTTTCGGGGTGGCCGAACATCTTTACGGCGCCGAGGACATTTCAGCGTATCGACAAAATCATAAATTGGTTTTTTCGAACCGGAAAATGATTCGCCGGACGATCGTTGCCGCAGGTAGGGACACGGTGTCGGTGATGTGCGAAATTTCCCAAACGGTTTTTGGCCGGCCGCGCCACAGTCGTCAGTCGCAGGTCTGGGTTCGGTTTCCGGAGCTCGGTTGGAAAATAATTGCCGCGCACGTTTCCAACGCGCTCGTTGCCTCGCCCGTCAGTTGGGACACCTACGCCGATCAGGCGTCGGCGGTGGTGGGATTGCCGCTCGCGGCGGCCCATCGTCCCGGGGTCGTCGGCAATCTTTCGCGGATGGCGGCGGTCGCCGGACCGCTCCTCGATTTTCCGCTGCCGGATAATCCGGAACCGGCGTCGGTGTTCACTGCATGAATCTTGCCCAAGCCACCGCCCTCGAAATTGCCGCCGCCGTTCGCGGGGGCCGTATTTCCGCCCGCGCTGTCGCTGAGGACGCGCTCACCCGGATCGCGGCCACGCATGGTCGGATCAACGCATTCACTGCCGTAACATCCGCCCGCGCGCTCGCGGAAGCGGACGCAGTTGCCGCCGCACTGATGGCAGGACGCGATCCCGGCCCATTGGCTGGCGCGACGTATGCCGTGAAAAATCTTTTCGATCTGGCTGGTGTGGTCACCGTTGCCGGTTCGAAGATCAATCGCGAGTTACCACCGGCGGTAGTCGACGCCACGGCGGTGACGCGGCTTCAAGCTGCCGGCGCGGTCTGCCTCGGTGCGCTCAATATGGGCGAGTACGCCTACGATTTTGTGACGGAAAACGCGCACGACGGACCGACGAGAAATCCGCGCGATTGGAACCGTTCCGCTGGCGGTTCCTCGGGTGGCTGTGGCGCGGCGGTCGCCGCGGGATTGGTTTCGTTTACGCTTGGCACCGACACGAACGGCTCGATTCGCGTGCCGTCTTCATTTTGCGGCACGTGGGGATTCAAGCCAACTTACGGCCGTCTTTCCCGCGGGGGCAGTTTCCCCTTTGTCGACAGTCTCGATTGCATCGGCCCGCTCGCTCGGTCGGTCGCCGATCTCGCCGTGACATATGATGCAATGCAAGGTCGTGACCCGCGCGACCACGCGTGTTCGCCCCTTCCGTCGGCGCTGGCGACTCCCACGCTTGAGGGCGGATCGGGCAATCTGCGCGTGGCCATGCTCGGCGGTTACTTTTCCAAAGGGGGGGATCCGCAGGTCCATGCGGCCGTCGCCGCCGTTGCTGCGGGATTGGAGGTTACACGACAGGTCGAAATCCCGGAGGCCGCCATCGCCCGTTCCGCCGCTTTTTTGATCACGGCGGCCGAGTCCGGCCGTTTGCATTTGGAAAATCTGAAGACGCGAGCGGGCGATTTTGATCCGGCGGCCCGGGACCGATTCCTCGCGGGTGCGTTGTTGCCGGCAGCGTGGTACTTGCAGGCGCAGAATTTCCGAAAGTGGTTCCGCGAGCGCATGCTCGAGGTGTTTCGCGACGTCGACGTGTTGTTGGCGCCCGCGACGCCGGTTTCGGCAACGCGAATTGGGCAACAGGAAATGACGCTCGACGGCCAGACGATGCTGGTGCGTCCGAACCTCGGCCTGTTCACGCAGCCCATTTCATTCGTGGGGCTGCCGGTGGTCGCCGCGCCAGTGCAGACAGTTGGCTCCATGCCGGTGGCGGTTCAACTTATCGCCGCTCCCTGGCGCGAAGTGGAACTGCTGCGCGTGGCCCGCGTGCTGGAGCAACGTGGCATATGCAGCGCGCCAGCCGCGCCCCTGGCCGCATGACGTTGCCAGAACCAGTGAAGATCACCGCCGAACCTTACGGGTTTGCGCTGACCCCGTCCGCGTGTGCGCTGCTGATCATCGACATGCAGCGGGATTTTTTGGAGCCCGGCGGATTTGGCGAGGCATTGGGCAATGATGTGTCGCTGTTGCGCCGGGCGATTGCTCCCAACGAACGGATGCTCGCGGCCTGGCGCGCCTGCGGTTTGACCGTGATGCACACGCGGGAGGGTCACCGTCCGGATCTCTCCGATCTCCCGCTGGCGAAACATCGTCGCGGACAAGACGGAAGACGAATTGGCGATCCGGGCCCGATGGGTCGATTACTGGTCCGCGGCGAAATCGGTCACGCGATCATTCCCCAATTGACGCCGTTGCCGGGTGAAGTGGTCATCGACAAACCCGGGAAGGGCGCGTTTTGGGCGACCGATTTGCACGCCGAACTGCAGGAACGAAATATCACTCAACTCATCGTTACCGGGGTCACGACTGAAGTTTGCGTTCATACCACGGTGCGCGAAGCCAATGATCGCGGCTACGATTGTCTCGTGCCGTCAGATTGCGTGGCGTCGTATTTTCCCGAGCTGCACGCGGCCGGCCTCGCCATGATCAAGGCACAGGGCGGGATCTTCGGCTGGGTTTCGGATTCCGCCAAAATTCTTCACGCGCTCGATTCCGCCCGGGGGGCCGCCGCAACGCGGGAAACTTGACCATGATCACCACCGCAAAACCAAAACTCTGGGTGCCGGGCGACTGGAATGCTCTTTTCGGATTCGGCACCAATATTCTCGTCAACGTACTTACGCTCACCGGCCTGTTGCGCTTTGTGATCAACATGCCCGATGAGCTGGTGTTCGGCCGGATTTTGCCGGCGGTGGGTCTTACGCTTTGTTTGTCCACGTGTTATTACGCGTGGCTGGCTTACGATCTCGCGCGTCGCACCGGCCGCGCTGATGTCTGCGCGTTACCGTCGGGCCCCGGCGTGGGGCACATGTTTATTGTCGTTTTCGTCGTGATGCTGCCGATCAAGCTGCGCACTGGTGATCCGATCAAGGCATGGGAAGCGGGCCTCACCTGGGTTTGCATTCAAAGTGTGGTGCTGGTGATCGGCGGATTTATCGGCCGCTGGGTGAGAAAAGTCACACCACGCGCTGCATTGCTGGGTACGCTGGCGGGGGTTTCGGTGACTTTCATTTCGATGCGCCCGGCGCTGCAAATATATCTCACGCCGTTCATCGGTTTGGTCTGCTTTGTTATTCTCATGGTAAGTTGGTTTGGCGGGATGCGTTATTTTCGCGGCCTTCCCGCGGGACTCGTGGCTATCGCGGCCGGAACTTTGATCGCGTGGGGTTCCAATTTGTTTGGGCTCAACTATGGCGGCCTTTCACTAACCGGGTTGACGGAATCGATCGCCAATTTTGGTTTTCGAATTCCGCTGCCGGCGATCGGCCATGTGTTTTCGGGTTTTGAATTTCTCGGAGTGTTGCTGGTGACAGCGATTCCCTTCGGCCTTTACGATTTGGTCGAGGCGATCGACAACGTCGAGAGCGCGGCGGCGGCGGGCGACAGCTTTCCGACGACTAAGGTACTGGCGGCGGACGGGTTGATCAGCCTGATTGGAAGTTTGATGGGGAATCCGTTTATTCTCGCGGTTTACATCGGGCATCCGGGATGGAAGGCGATGGGCGGCAGGGTGGGGTACTCGGCGGCCACTGGCGTGATGATCATTCTTTTTTGCTGGTTGGGCATCGTGCCGGTGATGCTCGCGCTCATTCCGGTCGTCGCGATTCTGCCCATTCTCCTCTATATTGGCATGCTCATTGGCTCGCAGGCGTTTCAGGAAACGCCGCGAAGACATGCGCCCGCCATCGTGCTCGCGTTCGTGCCGAATGTCGCCGCGTGGGCGCTCGCGCAGGTGAAGGGCGCGTTAAGCGCTGCTGGGATTACGTCCGTAGACGACGCGCTGCAGGCCAAGATGGCCGGCGAAGGGGTATTATTTCACGGTCTGGAAGTGCTTGGTGGCGGCGCGGTGCTGGCCGGACTCGTGCTCGCGGCCACGACCGTATTTATCATTGAACGCCAGTTGTGGCGGGCCGCGGCTTTTGCCGGTGCCGGTGCCGTGATGACTTTTTTTGGTTTAATGCACGGCGAACGAATCGGGCTCGCTCAATCCCCGTCGGTCGCCGCCAGTTACCTGCTGGTCGCGCTCTTTCTCGCCGCCTGTGCGAAGTTTGCCCGCATGCCGGCGCCGCTCCCGGCCGAGGATCACGGTCACGCGTAGGGATTTGGACTTGGGTTCGCTATGTTTCGGAAGAGGGGTGGCCCGACTGAGGCGGGCCACTCTCTTCCTTTTCACCACCAGACCGAAAGCGTGGTTGGAAATTTTTGCGGCGAAATTCCTCCGGTCCGGCATGCGACGTGCTCAATTGTTGGCGTAACACGCTCCATTAAAAACGTAACACTTCACGCCATGAACCTTCTCCGTCGGATCACCCGCCTTGCCCTTCTCCCGCTTGCCGTCGTCCCGGCATTCCTTAACGCCGGCCAGCTTAAAATTGGTTATAGCGATTGGCCGGGCTACACCGTTTTCGAAGTAGCCAATCAAAAAGGCTGGTTCAAGGAGGCGGGCGTGGACGTGCAAATGGTTTGGTTTGATTACAGTGCTTCGATCGATGCCTTTGCCGCGGGCAAGATTGATGGCGATTGCATGGTGGGTTCCGATGCAATGGTCACGGGCGCCACTGGGGCGAAGAGTAAGTTTGTGGCCCTCATCGACTACAGCGATGGCAGCGACATGATCATCGGTAAACCGGGCGTCACTTCGATCAAGGAACTCAAAGGACAGAAGGTGGGCGTTGAACTGACCCTCGTTGAACACATGTTGCTGTTCGAAGCGCTCAAGCAAAACGGTATGTCGCAATCGGACGTGACCCTCGTGCCGACCCCGACGAACAACACCCCGCAGACTCTCGCCTCAGGCCAGGTGGCGGCTGTCGGCGCGTGGTATCCGATTTCCGGCCAGGCGCTCGATCAGGTGGCGGGTTCAAAGCGTCTCTTCACCAGTGCTGACGCCAAGGGCCTGATCTACGACGTACTCGCGGTCAGCCCGGCGAGTTTGGCGGCCAACCACGACGACTGGGTTAAAGTGGCCGCGGTCTTCTATAAGTGTGTGGCGTATTTAATGGATCCAAAGACCCGCGACGACGCCATCAAGATCATGTCGGCCAAGGTCGGTGCGAATGCCGACGTTTATGCGAAGAACGTCCCCGGAACTCATTTCCTTACCCTGACGGAAGCCAAGGTTGCCTACAAAAAAGGTCCGGGGCTTGATTCGATCTACGGCTCGATGAGCACCAGTGACAAGTTCAACATGGAGAATGCGGTCTATAAGGAGTCGCAAAAACCCGAGGATTACGCGGCTCCGAGCATTGTGATGGGCCTGAAGTAACTCTTTCTAATCCCGCCGCCCCACGGACCTCCCGAAATGGCATTGCGCGATTGGCTTGGTTTAAGGCACGAGTTGCCACGCCGCCGGCGGCTCGTGCTGACGGTGATGTCGTTTGTGCTGCCGCTGGTGATATGGTCGGTGGTCAGCTACGTGCCGTGGTTGTGGCATCCGCTGGTCCACATCACGAATGCCGGGGGCGTTGATTATTTTGCGCCCGGCATGGATGTGGATGGGGCGGTCTTCGCGCGCGAGTCCGCCACCGCCAAGCAGGCCGGTCTCGCGATGCCTGAAGGCTATCGGGTCAATCCAGTTTATCTCCCTCCTCCGCACAAGGTGGCGCGCGCTTTCTTTACCGCGTTCACCACGCCGCCGCGCCTGGCCAACGAGCCTTGGTTGCATCAGAGTCTCGGCCACAGTATCCGGACGATTGTGTGGGGCTTTGCGATTTCTTCCCTCTTTGGCGTGCCGCTTGGCATCATGTGCGGGACCTACCGTTTTTTTGCCAGGTTGCAGGAGCCTTTTATTGAATTCTTCCGCTACTTGCCGGCGCCCGCATTCGGCGCTTTGTGCGTCGCAATCCTGGGCATCGACGACGCCCCGAAGATCGCGATCATCGTCATCGGGACGTTTTTCCAACAGGTGCTCGTGATCGCCAACACTGTGCGCAAGGTTGATCCCTCGTTAATCGAGGCCGCGCAAACCCTCGGTGGCAAGGGTTGGCAACTGGTGTGGCGCGTCGTCATCCCGGCCTCGATCACCGATATCTACACCGACATGCGCATCCTGCTCGGGTGGGCGTGGACCTACCTCATCGTGGCCGAGGTCGTTGGCACCATGTCAGGCATTACTTTTTTCATCAATCAGCAGGCGCGCTACCGGAATTTCGATAACGTTTATGCCGCGATCGGGATGATCGGAGTGATCGGCCTGACCAGTGATATCCTGCTCGCTTGGTTGGGCACGCGACTTTTCCCCTGGAAGCGCCGGGTGCGCGCGGCGAGGAAACCTTTGTTGATTGCCGTTCCCATCGCGGCGCCGGCGGAGCCGGACGCACCGGCAGCCAGGCCGGTGGTGGGCAGCGCGGAAACCTGAACCATGTCCATCGTCCCACTCAAACTACCGGATTATCACGAGCAAAGCCCGGACGTGGCGGATCGTTTCCGCCGCATTCGCGAGCGACCCGTGGTGCTCAAGATCAACGATCTCCGAAAAACCTTCGGCACTCACGATGGTCAGCAGGTCGCCTTTGAAAAGGTGTCGCTCGATATCCACCGGCGTGAATTGCTCTGCATCATCGGTCCGTCCGGTTGCGGCAAATCGACGCTGATTAGAATCGTGGCCGGACTCGATCATGCGTCGGGCGGTGAGATTCTGGTCGACGGAAATCCCGTGCATGGTCCTGGCCGGGATCGGGGGATGGTCTTTCAGGGTTACACGCTCTTTCCTTGGCGAACGGTCAAACAAAACGTCATGTTCGGACTGGAGATGCAGGGGAAGGTCGGCAACGAAGGGGATTCCGAGGCCCGGCAGTGGCTCGACATGGTAGGACTGGGAAAATTCGAGAATTCCTATCCTCACGAGCTTTCCGGCGGCATGAAGCAGCGCGTGGCCATCGCCCGTGCGCTGGCCAACGAGCCGCGCATTTTGCTGATGGACGAACCGTTCGGTGCGCTCGATGCGCTCACTCGCTGCAAGATGCAAAGTTACCTGCTCCAGATTTGGAAGAAGGTGGATGTGACAATCCTGTTCATTACCCACGATCTCGACGAAGCCTGCTATCTCGCCGACCGGATTATCGTGATGGGCGCAAACCCTGGCCGGATCGTCGAGGTGATCGAGAATCCGGTTCCGCGCCCACGGACCACCGCGC
Organism: Verrucomicrobiota bacterium; assembly: GCA_043759025.1. GTDB lineage: Bacteria > Verrucomicrobiota > Verrucomicrobiia > Opitutales > Opitutaceae > Lacunisphaera. The sequence continues at coordinate 7,889 of JAYVMJ010000062.1, forward strand.
AGTTGCTCTCTCCGGAATTTCTGGCGCTGAAGCACCGGTTGGACGAATTGATCCATGGACCGGCTGACGCCGAGGAAGAAAAGCTCCCGGTCATAAAAATGACGGAGGCCGGCGATGAGGTCGAATGACACTTCGGCTCCGATGGTCGCGATGGATCGTTTCCGTCCGGAACCCCGTTTTATCTGGCCCGACGGACGGCGATGCGCCGTGATGTTGTGCTTCGACGTAGACGGTGAAACGACGGCGCTCAGCGAAGATCCCCAACTTGCGCGACGCCGGACGCTGATGTCACAGTGCGAATACGGTCCACGCGTTGGCGTGCCGCGACTGCTGGGGCTGCTCGATCATCTGTCGGTTCCGGCGACATTTTTTATACCCGGCTACATCGCGGAACATCATCCCCGGATGCTCGAGGCAATCGTGGCTCGCGGTCATGAAATTGGGCTGCACGGTTATTTGCATGAAAAATTAGCCTGCCTCACCGAGGCTGAAGAAGAGGCGATTCTAGTGCGTAGCATCGAGCTACTCGAGCGGCTGACGGGCAAACGTCCAATAGGGTTTCGCGCTCCTTGGTTCGAGACCAACCCATGGACGGCCGGGCTGCTGATGCGTCACGGCGTGCGTTATTGTGCCAGCGAGATGGGTGACGATGTTCCCTACACGCACCCCAATGGTCTCGTTGAAATTCCCGGCCAGTGGCTCCTGGAGGATTGGGAACAATTTGCTTTCAATGCCGATCCGGCGTGGGGTTCAATTCCGGAGGATTGCACGAAAGTGTTCGATCTGTGGTGGAAGGAATTTGAAGCGATGCACGACTATGGGTGCTGTTTTGTTCTCACGTTGCATCCCTGGCTCAGTGGACGGCCCTCGCGCGTTCGCCTGCTTGAGGAACTCGTTCGCGCGATGCAGGCGAAGGCGGGCGTCTGGTTTGCGCGGGGCGAAGAATTGGCCGCGTATGTGTGCACCCACCCCGAGGCGCGGCGCGAAATCGATTTTGACCGGCCGAACTCCCTCCCAAAATGACCGCTTCCGCCTCCGATTTTCAGTCGATTTTTCCCCCGCTGGCTTACGCCGGGCAGACGAGTGGGCGCACTGCGCAGCGCCCGATGTCGGTGGCGGAAATCCAGCAAGGCATCGCCGAAATCGCTGCGCTGCCATTGAGCCGGGCCCGCACGCTGCCGGCGCAGGCGTACACGAGTGAGGAATTTTTCGATTGGGAGAACACCCACTTGCTTCGAGGTGGCTGGCAGTGTGTCGCGCATGTTTCCCAGATTCCGGCGGCGGGCGACTTTCTGAATCTCGATTTGCTGGGCGAGCCGCTGATTGTGGTGCGCGGCAAGGACCATGTGATCCGCGTGCTCTCACGCGTCTGTCCCCATCGATCGATGGATATCATGCCCGATGGTTTTGGCTACGGCGGCCACGGCCCCGCCGAGGCGAAGGCGGACGCGGCGGGCTGCGGCCACACCCGGATATTTCTCTGTCCTTACCACGCGTGGACCTTTGAACTGGACGGCCAGCTCAAGGCGTGTCCGGAAATGCATCGGGCCGAGTGTTTCGCGCGCGACGATTTCCGGCTCAAACCTTTTCGAAGTGAAACGTGGGAGGGTTTTATCTTTGTGAATCTCGATGGGAAGGCGCCGCCGTTCGCCGAGGGATTGACCGATATGGCGCTGGATCTATCGGCGTACCGTCCTGCAGAAATGAAACTCGTCGTCGCGCGGGAATGGGACTGTTCGTTCAACTGGAAGGTGCTCGTGGAAAATTTCATGGAGAGCTACCATCATTTGGGAATTCACCACAAGACCCTCCAGCCGATGATGCCCGCGCGGGACACGTGGACGGAACAGGAGCGGTCCCGCTATGTTCGCGCCCATCTTCCCTACAAGGATTCGGTAAGGGAAGAGTACCGGGCATTTGAGGAGCGGGGTGACTTTGCCGAAGACCTGCCGCCCGTGACCGGACTCGGCGACAGGCAAAAGTCGGAGTGGGGGTTGTTTCTCATTCACCCGACCTTTTTGCTCGCGACCGCGCCGGACCGGATCATCTGGTATCGCCTGCAGCCGCTTGGTCCGAATCGTTTGAAGCTGCTTACTACGACGCTGGTGCCCGCGAGCGTCGTGGCCCGCGAAAATTTTCCGCGCTTGAAGGAGAAGGCCGCGCGCCTGCTCACGGAATTTCACCTCGAGGATATGGAAGTCTGCACGGCGGTGCAACGCGGGCTCTACGCGAGCGGCTGGCAACAGGGACGGCTCAGTCATTTGGAAATGCCCGTGTGGCTTTTTCACCGCTATCTCGGCGCGCGTATTCGCGGAGTGTGGCCGACCGAAGACCAACCGGGTGCTCCCAGCCAGCGATCCTGAACGCAACTGTCCACCCCGCGTGTTTTCCCTCAAACAAAAATCAGCTGTCGTCACGGGAGGTTCCTCCGGCATTGGGCGGGCGATAACCCGGCGTTTTCGCGAGGCGGGGGCGCGTGTGCTGGTCGCGGACCGGCGGCGACGGGATGACGACATCGATTTCCATGAAACTGACGTCGCCTGCGAGGCGGATATCGCCGCAATGCTGGATGCGGCGAAGGAGAAATTCGGTCGCGTCGATATTCTCGTCAATAACGCCGGCATCCAGCCGCTCGGCGTGGGTTTCGATGGGCTTACGGCACCTTTGCTCGAGCGCACTTTTGCCGTAAATGTTTACGGGGTGGCTTTTGGTATCAAGCACGCGGCCCGTGTGCTGGCCGATAACGGCCGGGTCATCAACACCGCTTCGTTTGTCGGGATGCTCGCGACCCCCCGTGCCGCCGCCTACGCGGCTTCGAAGGCGGCGGTGATCCATCTCACCCGTCTCGGCGCGATCGAACTTTCTGCGCGCCGCATCACGGTAAATGCCGTCAGTCCGGGCACGATCCGCACGCCAGCGGTGACCGACATTCCGGACAATCCGGAAATCCCTTTCATCGAACGACGCACTCCGCTGGGACGGTTGGGGGAGTCGGAGGAAGTGGCGGCGCTCTGTCATTTTCTCGCGTCGGACGAAGCGGCGTACATCACCGGACAAAACATTGCCATCGATGGCGGCCTGACTGCGGGCTGGACTGACTACGCGGTGCAACCTCCAGCCAATGTCCGGGAGGGGAGGTGGATCGATGACCTCTGAACTGAAGATCGTGCCGCCGATGGTGCGGATCCCGCCCGGATCTTTTGTCATGGGTGAAACCGTGAACGACAAGTTCACGACCGACACGGAGCGTCCGGCCCACACCGTGGTGATCGCGCGGGGGTTCCAGTTGGGCTGTTTTCCCGTGACGGTCGGCGAGTATTGCCTGTTTTCGTCCGGCCATGCGTCTGACGAAGATCCGACATGGCCGGTGGTGAACGTGAGCTGGCATGAAGCCCGCGCCTATTGTGCTTGGCTGAAAAAAGAAACCGGTGACGCCTTCCGTTTCCCCGCCGAAGCCGAGTGGGAATACGCCTGTCGCGCCGGTACTCGTTCCCCTTTTGCGACGGGAATGGAAATTACGCCGGCTGAAGCCAATTTTTTCTACGCCGAGGACGGCACCCACGTTGGAATCGGATCGCGCGCGACGGTCGGACGCCATGCGCCCAACGCCTTCGGCCTCTGCGATCTCCACGGCAATGTTTGCGAATGGGTCGAAGATAGCTGGCACGTCGATTACCAAGGCGCTCCAGCTGACGGTTCCGCGTGGGTGACGAATAACGATTCTGCGGGGCGGGTGATCCGCGGCGGCGCCTGGGATTATCTGCCCCGGCTTCTGCGCAGCGCATGGCGCGACTCGCTGCCCGCCAGTCACCGGCGCGACAATGTCGGCTTCCGAGTCGCGTGCACACTCGAATCCTGACCATGCGCCTGCAACTTTTCCGTTCACTCTGGACCAATGGCTTCGATCTTGCGGCAGCGCTGGCCGATTGCCGCGCGGGTACGTTCGACGGAGTGGAGGGTCCGGTGCCGTCGGAAACAGGCGCCCGCCGCGACTTTGATGCCCGATTGCGTGAGGCGCGGGTTCCTTTCATCGCAGAAATTACCACGGGCGGCGGCTACGTGCCCGAGAGTCGCGCGAGCGCCGTGCATCTTGAGGACTTTCGCCGCAAGGTGGAGGCGGCCCTCGAATGTGCGCCGCTTTTTGTGACGGTGCTGGGGGGTTGCGATGCGTGGCCGCTCGCGCAGAGCGTCGATTTTTTCGGCGAAGCCATGGCTGCCGCCGCCAAACTCGGCGTGGTGGCGAGCTTTGAAACGCACCGCAGCCGCGCGACTTTTAATCCGTGGATAACGCGCGACCTGCTCGGCCAATTGCCGGAGCTCCGCTTGACCTGTGATTTCTCGCACTGGTGCTGCGTTTGCGAACGCCTGGTCCTTGACGACGAGCCGGAGATTCTCGCGCTTTGCGCCGAACGGGCGCATCATGTGCACGCCCGCGTAGGTTATGACCAGGGCCCGCAAGCACCGCATCCCGACGCACCGGAATACCGCGCGGCGCTTGGTGCGCACGAGCGATGGTGGGACACGATTTGGAACGCCTATCTACGTTCCGGTCGCAACACGGCGACGATGACACCGGAATTTGGCCCCGACGGTTACCTCCATGTGTTGCCCTTTCAAGGTTCGCCCGTGGCCAACCTTGACCAGGTCAATCACTGGATGGCGCGCCGGGTGCGCGAGAATTTTGCGGTCCATTCCGTACGGCGCGTGATACCGGCTTCCCTTTCAACGGATTAATTCCAATGACCCGTCCTCCTGAAAAATCCGCAGAAAATAAATCCTGGGCCACGCTCACGTGGGAGGAAATCGGCCGTCTGCCCTCGCAGGGATCCGACGCCGTAATCCTGCCGGTAGGCGCGACCGAGCAGCACGGTCCGCACCTCGGAACGGGCATGGATTCCACTCTGGCGGAGCAGATTTGCGCCGCAGTCAGCGCCCAAACCCGTGTGCCGGTTTTGCCGCTTCTGCCCTACGGCTGCTCACTCGGTCATTCGCGACGATGGCCCGGCACCATCGCGCTCAGCCCGCAGACTCTTATTTCCCTGGTCACAGAAATCGGCGACTGGGTATATGCCTCGGGATTTCGCCGTCTCTTCATTGTCAATTCGCACGTGACCAACGCTGCCCCGTTGCGCTGCGCTCTTGAAATTCTGCGCAGTCGCTACGAAGACCTCCTCGTCGCTGTGATCAATACCGCCACGTTGAGTCCGCGCGTGGCCCGCGCTTTTTCCGCCGACGCCACCGACTGGCACGCGAACGCCGCCGAAACCTCCCTGATGCTGGCGACGGCGCCGGCGCTGGTGCGCGCGGGGAAAATTCGTAGCGCAGATGATCCGGATCGTACGAAAGGTTTGGTTTTTGCCCATCCGGTGAATCGCACGAGCACGAACGGCGTCACCGGTCGCCCGAGTCGCGCCTCCGCGACGCAAGGCCGGCGGCTGTTTCGCTGGATGGTAACTGATCTCACCATGCTTGTCCGTCGCGGCTTGCGCGAACGGCCGCCACTTTCCGCCCGCTATAACGAACGCGCCTCCTTTTTATGAAATCCGATTCTGAAATTCTAAAAATCCAAGCCGACCTCAAAGCGAAGGGCGTCAAATACTGCGTAGGCGCCTACGTTGACATCCATGGAGTGCCGAAGGGGAAATTTGCCCCCATCGATCATTTTCTTCATTTTGCCCACGGTTCCGAGCTCTACACGGGCTACGCGCTCGACGGTCTTGGACAAAGCCCAAACGACGATGAAATCAGCTCGGTGCCCGACCTCGACGCGATCACGATCCTCCCGTGGCGGCAGGAGGTGGCGTGGATGCCGGCCGACAATGCGTTTCACGGCCAGCCTTATGAGATCAATACCCGGGTGGCGTTGAAAAAAGTCCTCGCGGAAGCCGCTGGCATGGGCTTTGGCTTCAACCTCGGGATCGAATGCGAGGTTTTCGTGGTGAAACTCGATGAGCAGGGCCGCCTGCGTATTCCCAATCCCGACGACGACCTCGTCAAGAGCTGCTACGACGTAAAGCGTTTCATGGATCGTTTCACCTGGCTCGACCAGATGGCCACGACGATCAACGCGCTCGGGTGGGATCTCTACAGTTTCGACCACGAGGA
>JAYVMJ010000063.1:0-10400 GCA_043759025.1 Verrucomicrobiota bacterium
GCTGGGAACAACAACGACGGCGAATTTCGGCAGCGTGGCGCTGACGGGCGGGAACGTGACGATCCGGGAAGGCTCCGACATGGAGATTACCAATGCGACGGTCAACAGCCTGGATTTAACCACCACGGCCGGCGCGGTGAGAATCGATGCCGCGACCGCGAGCCTGCTGTTGCGCGTGAATTCGGCGACCGCGACCAGCCTCGGCGTAGTTTCGGTCGGCAGTCTCGATATCTCAGCCGGTGGAACGGTGACCGACGACAACGGCCCGATCACAGTGGCAGGGGCCACCACGATCGTCTCCCGGACGAACGGCGATATCATTCTCGACAATCCGGGTAACGATTTCTTCACGGGCACCTTCACGGGGAACACCATCACGCTGACCGATGCGAATGCCCTGATTCTCCAGGCCGTCCTTGCGCAAGGGCAATTTACCGCCCATGCGGCCGGGCTGCTTACCGTGGCCACCCCGTTGAACGGCGCGGCGAATGTCTCGCTGATTTCCAACAGCTCGAACGTCCTGATCAATTCGCCGGTCAGCACCAGCGGCGGCAATATTCTCGTTCAGGCCGGCCAAGATGTGCTGCAGAGTGCCTCCCTCGCCACCACGGCGGCGACCGGAAGCATTACCCTTCAAGCCGGCGGTAATGTCCAGTTGGTCGGTCTCTCGACTGCGGGCGGGGCGGTGACCGTGACGGCGGGAGGCAGTGCCCAGTTTGGCAGTGCCCTGACAATGAATGGCCTTTTTTCGGTTACCGCCGGAACGGGCGGTGTGACCTTTGCCCGAGCCATCGACGGCGGTGGCGCGACCTCGGATTTGACCGTAGACACCACGGGCGGCACTCTGTTCTCCGCTGCGATCGGGGCGGGTACGGCATTGCATTCGCTTACGACTGATGCCGGAGGCACGACCACTTTGTCCGGCGGCAGCGTGCGCGCCGGCTCCGTGCTTTTTGGCGATAATGTGGTGGTCACGCGCGACACCACGTTTACCGGTGGGGCCGCGAATTTCAAATCGGCGATAAGTCCATCGGCCGATGGTGGACAGGCACTGCTGCTTGATGTCTCAGGCGATGCGGTTTTTGGCGGAGCGGTCGGGCTGGTGGGCGCGCGTTTCAGCAGCTTTACGACGACGGCCGGCGGACGGACGCTACTCAACGGCGGCGGGGTCAGCACCACCAGTGCCCAGACCTACAACGACGCGGTCGTGCTCGGGGCGGACGCGGTGCTCTCCAGCGCCGGTGTCGGGAGCGCGGGAAATATTGCATTCAATAGCACGGTGGACGGACCTTTTGCGCTGACCGTCAACACGGCGGGCACGACGGGTTTTGGCGGGAACGTGGGTGGCACGGCGGCACTGGCGGGAGTGACGACCGATGCGGCAGGCACGACAATTTTCAATCTCGCCGGCGGAACTGCGGCGAAGCCCACGGTAAAAACAACCGGTGCGCAAATCTACAACGATCCGCTTAACCTCGGAGCCGATACCGCGCTCAATTCCACGTCGGGCAATATCACTCTGCAGCAGGCGGTCTCGGGCGCGGATAAGGCTTTCGCGTTGATTGCACCGCAAGGCACCGTTACGGCGGTGCACAATCTTGGCGACCAAAGCGCCCGTTTGGACTCCCTGATGGTCAGCAGTCGCGATCTAGTCGTCGGAGAGGATATCTGGGCAAAAGGGGACATCGCCCTCGGCATTGGCAATGCGGGCAGTCAGACGGAGAATGACTTTCTCCGCTTCAATCTCGACGGAGCGACCGCCCGGAACACCCGGATCGATTCCCTCACCGGTGAAATCATCCTCGGCGGCGGCGCGGCCGGTTCGCCGGTCAAAACCGGGGCACCACTGCGTTCGTCCATCTTCAAGGGCAATGACGGCGACCTTTATCTCTTTGCCCATAAGATTACCGTGCAACCCTTCGAACGCATGGCGGTGCGGAACGGTTCGCTGGTGGCGATCGCCGACGGCGTCGCGGCGGGTGACGGTATCACGTTGAGCAATACGGCGGTCTCGAACTATCTGGTGCTCGCGAGTTCCAATCCGGGCGCCGCGGGAATCACATTCCGTTCCCGCGGGCCGGCCGACATTTATCAGGCCCGGGGAGACTCGACTATGCCGGACCTCGGCACCGATCTTATTGCCGGCGCGGTGCTTTTCTTTGATGCGCGCTTCGGCGTGCTGCCCACGCGCACCCGGTTTGCTCCCACGCCGACCGCGTCCAGCGATCCCTCCTTTTTCGATTATGCCACGCGCACCGGAAACATTCTGGCCAACGGCGGTGTGCTCAGCATCGCGATTCTGCCGGACGCTGCCGGCACACTGCACAATGTGTTCGTGGCGGATTTGCTTGTGACCAATCCATTCCGTCCCCTGCGGCCGAATCTGGCGTACCTCGATCTCAGCACTGCAAGTGGGTTTGGTGGATTCCGCGACCATTTTATCGGGCCGCCGACATTTGGCGTTACTTCCACTGCGGATGTGCCGATGCGCACCTTGGTTGCAACCGGCGCACAGATCCGCAACACGCCCGAGCAGGTTTTCACGCCGGATGTTCCCCGCAAGGACCGGGAGACGGCGCCGCCGGACGCGGACCTCACTTCGGGGGTGCGCGAGCAATTGCAGGCCTTGGGGATTTATGCGCGCGCGTTGCGGTTGCAAGAACGGGTGTCACGCGAACGACGGACCGGTTTGTTTGTGACCGTGCCCGAGAGCGAACATCCGCAGGTCTCCGACTATGAAGTCGCCGATGCCCGGGTCGAGGACCGCGCCGTGCGCGAAGTGATCCGCCTGGCCACCGAGGCCGGCTTGCTTGGCCAGGGTCAGGAACGGCTCAACGCGGTCAGCCAGGCGCTGGCCGTGAGCTTCGATGCTTTTTCGGCGACTTCGACTTCGGGCACGGCGCACGAATACCGCACCTGGCTTGAGGCCCGGCACGACGCGGACGCTGTGCGCGTGTTGCAATTCATCGCATCGCTCCGGTCAACGCTGACGCGAATCGAGTTGCTCGGCTTGACCCGCCAGGAACTGGAAGGCTCGAAGGCGCAAATTTACGGCAGTATTCTCCGGTCGCGGCTCAATGCGGATCCGGAATTTCTCCGGGCGCTCGTCCAAGACTTGCCATCGGGCACTCCGGTTGCTTTGATCTCCCCCGTTGTTACCCCGGGCGAGTTTGCCGTCACGTCCCCCTGACTTGCTTTTCACTTTTTATGATCAATCTCGATGAATTGCTGGCTCCTGTAAGCGCGGAGGCGCCCTGTGGGGACGACCCATGGTCGACCGGCGTCCTGGCGGAATTGGAGACCATGGCTCAAGGCAAGCCGGAGACGCAGTTTTCGAAGGAGGAGGAAGCGGATTGGCCCCGGCTCGAGACGCGGGCCCTTGCCGTGGCCGAGACGACGAAGGACCTCCGGGTGGCGGCAATTCTCACCGCCACGCTCCTGCGCACCGACGGTCTCGTCGGCTTCCACGAAGGCATTCGATTGATTCGCGGATATCTGGAAAATTTCTGGCCGGCGGTGTTTCCCTTGCTCGACGCCACGGAGGACAATGATCCGTCCGAGCGGATCAATGCGCTCAGCAACCTCTCGGTGTCGCTCGGATCTGACGGTGACCTGCTGAAGGTGATCTTCGCCTTGCGCAAAGTGCCACTCTTGTCAGCGCCGCGATCCGGCCGGTTTGCCCTTGAGCACTATCTCGCAGTGCAAGACCCGGGTACCTGGCCGGCCAGTGCGGGAACGGTGCCAACCGAGGCGCTGCTCGATGCGGCGAAAAGGGAATTAGGGGATGAAGCGGTCGCGGCGGTCGCGGCGAAGGCCCGGGAAATATCCGCGGATCTCAAATCAATTGAGCAGCTTTTCAAGGAGCAGGCGGGCCCGGCGTTGTTTCCAAGCTTCGAGTCAGTGCAACGTGAATTGAAGCAGGTTCTCGCTTGGCTCGGCCATGCCGAACCGGCTGAAAATAATGCGACAGAAGCAGGCTCCGCCGCCGAAACCAATGCCCGTTCCGATGGCGGCGGCCAGTCCTTTGGCGGTGCGGTGCGCAATCGTGAGGATGTGCTGCGGGCTCTCGATTCGATCATTTCCTACTACCAAAACTGCGAGCCTTCGAGCCCCGTTCCGTTTTTGCTGATGCGCGCCAAACGCATTGTCCCAATGGACTTCCTGCAACTGATGAATGAGTTGACACCGGAAGCCCGCGATAAGATTAATTTGCTCATCGGCGCGGTCGAAGCGGCCGCTGAATCGTCATAGCACTCCTCCCCCTCAACCACCTAGGTGTTCAATATGGCCTCCTCGCAAAAGTTCATCCAACGCAACCGCGCACCGCGCGTCCAAATCGAGTATGATGTGGAACTCTACGGCGCCCAGAAAAAGATCGATCTTCCGTTTGTGATGGGCGTCATGGCCGATCTCACCGGGAAACCCGTTGATCCGCTCGCTCCCGTGCAGGATCGCAAGTTCCTCGAGATCGACGCCGAAAATTTCGACGAGCGCCTCAAGGCGATGAAGCCGCACGTGGCGTTTCAAGTTCCCAACACCCTGACCGGTGAAGGCAACTTGAATGTCGATATCACTTTCGAGAGCATGGAGGATTTTTCTCCCGCCGCAATCGCCAGCAAGGTCGCGCCACTGCGCAAGCTCCTGGAAGCGCGCACGCAGCTTTCCAATCTTCTCTCCTACATGGATGGCAAGGATGGTGCGGAACAACTCATCGCGAATGCGCTGAGTGATCCCGAGGTGCTGAAGTCCCTGGCCTCGGCTCCAAAGCCATCTGACAACGCTTAACTCTAAACCTCCGCTCACTTTCTACCATGGCTGAATCTGATAATCTTTTAAAGTCCAAGGCAACCGGTGCCACGATCGAAGTATCCGAATTCGACAACCTGCTGAAGAAGCAATTCAAGCCCAAGTCCGACGCGGCCAAGACCGCGATTGAACAGGCTGTCCGCACCCTCGCCGAGCAGGCGCTCGCCGGAGCGGTGACGATCTCTGATGACGCCGTGCGCTCGATCGAAGGCATCATCGCCGAAATCGACAAGAAGTTGACTGAGGCGGTCAACGGTATTTTGCATCACGCGGAATTCCAAAGTCTCGAAGGGGCTTGGCGCGGACTGCATCATCTCGTTTCAAAAACCGAAACGGATGCCCAGTTGAAGATCCGGGTGTTGAACATCTCCAAGGCCGAGGTCGGCAAAACCCTCAAGAAGTTCAAGGGTGCGTTGTGGGACCAAAGTCCGCTCTTCAAGAAACTTTACGAAGAGGAATTCGGCGCCCCCGGTGGTCAGCCCTACGGCGCCATCGTCGGCGACTTTCATTTCGATCACACCCCGCCGGACGTGGAGATTCTCCGCGGCATGGCCCAAATCGCTTCGGCGGCCCACGCTCCATTTATCACGGGCGCGGCACCTTCGGTGATGAATCTGGGCAGCTGGCAGGAACTCAGCAATCCTCGCGATATTACGAAACTCTTCACGACGGCGGAATACGCGGCGTGGAATTCTCTCCGGGCCTCGGAGGACGCACGCTACCTGGGTCTCGCCCTGCCACGGTTCCTCGCCCGTCAACCGTATGGGGCCAAGTCGAACCCGGTTGATCAGTTCGCCTTTGAAGAGGACACCGCAGGTGCCGAGCACACCAAGTTTACTTGGGCAAATTCGGCCTACGCCATGGCTTCCAATATTACCCGGGCCTTCAAGATGTATGGCTGGTGCGCCCGCATCCGTGGCGCCGAAAGTGGCGGCATGGTCGAAGGTTTGCCCGTCCACACTTTCCCGACCGATGATGGCGGCGTGGACATGAAGTGCCCCACTGAGATCGCGATTACCGATCGGCGTGAGGCAGAACTCGCTCGGGGCGGCTTCATGCCGCTTTCCCACTGGAAGAACACCGACTACGGGGTGTTCGTCGGTGCACAGTCGTTGCAGAAACCACAGGAATATGACGACGCGGATGCGACGGCTAACGCCAATCTCGCAGCGCGGTTGCCCTATCTTTTCGCCACCACTCGTTTTGCCCATTACTTGAAATGCATTGTGCGCGACAAGATTGGTTCGTTCGGCGACCGGGCTTCAATGCAGTCCTGGCTGAATGATTGGATTCAACAATTCACCGTCGATAGTTCGGCCTCCGACGAAAGCAAGGCGACCAAACCGCTGGCGGAAGCGGAGGTTCAAATCGAGGAAGTGCCCGGAAATCCGGGCTACTACACTTCCCGGTTTTTCCTGCGGCCACACTATCAGCTTGAAGGTTTGACCGTGTCGCTCCGACTCGTTTCGAAGCTCCCCTCGGCCAAGGCTGGTTAAGTTTTTCCTGTGCGCTGACCCGGTGTGCCCGCCGGGTCAGTTGCCTGCACTAAAAACCGTAGTGTAAACTCGAGCCGGTGGAGTGGGCACATTTCACTAAAAACGTTAGCGATTTAATAACCCACTAAAATTATGGCAGCTGATTATTTCCTCAAAATCGACGGTATCCCCGGTGAGGCTTTGGATGCGAAGCACAAAGGCGAAATTGAACTCATGGCTTGGAGCTGGGGTGAAACCCAGTCTGGCAGCGCAAGCTCCGGTACGGGCGGCGGCACTGGAAAAGTGAACATGCAGGACTTTTCGTTCACCATGCCGATCAACAAAGCTTCTCCGCACTTGTTCATCAATTGCGCGAATGGCACCCATATCAAGACGGCGGAACTGACCTGCCGCAAAGCGGGCGGCAACGCACAGGTTGAGTACCTCAAGATCCTCTTTACCGGGGTTCTTATCTCCTCGTTCCAAACTGGCGGATCTGGTGGCGATTCGTTGCCGATTGAGTCGATCACGTTCAATTTCGCGACGATCAAATACACGTACGTTCCGCAAAAGGCGGACGGCTCGGCTGACACGAAGATTGAATTCGCTTACGATCTCAAACAAAGCAAAAAGGTCTGAGCGGGTTTCCGCTCAGTGCTTTTCTGGCGCTGTGGATTTCGCCCCACTCAGTCAAGCCCGCTTGGCTTGAGTGGTTCAATTCGCTGCGCCATTCATTTTCATTCCGACCCAAATGGAGCTCACCACCCAGTTTGCCACTGATGAGGTAACTCAAGCCTTCAAGGCCGGAAATCTAACTGCGGCCCGCGAATTGTTACAGAATAAAATTCGTGCTTCCGCGGCCGATGTCCGACTCCGCTTGTCTCTGCTTCAATTGCTCTGCGTGCTCGGGGAGTGGGATCGAGCGCGCACCCAGTTGGAGGTTGTCGAGTCGCTGGGCGGCGAGGACAAAAGTTGGATCAACCTCCTCGGTCCCGCGCTGATGGGTGAGTCGCTGCGTCGGGAGGTGTTTGCCGGACGCATGACCCCACTCGTGCTGGGTGAGCCGTCGGAGTGGATTGCAAAATTGATCCAAGCGTTGAAGTCCGGCGATGTCGTTGCCCAGGCCGAACTGCGTGCGGCGGCGTTCGACGCAGCCCCTGCGGTGCCGGTGAAAGTCAACGGTGAGGAGTTGCCGTGGCTCGCTGACGGCGATTCGAGGCTCGGGCCGGTCTTGGAGGCGATCATGGAGGGAAAGTACTATTGGATTCCTTTCGATCGTATTCGGCGTCTTTCCTTTTCGCCCCCGACGGATATGCGGCATCTTGTGTGGCTGCCCGCTCAGGCGACGTGGGTCACCGGTGGGGAATCCGCCGTGTTGGTCCCGACCCGTTATTGTGGTACTGAATTGACCAAGGATGCATCACTTTGCCAGGCGCGCCGCACCACTTGGGACGAGATTTCTCCCGGACAGTTTCGCGGTCTCGGTCAGCGCATGCTGACCGCGGGCGAGCGGGATTTTCCTCTTCTCGACGTGCGTATGATTGAGTGGTCGGGTGTTTGATTGCCCGACCGGAAACGACGAAACGCGCCATGGCCGAACTCGCTTCCATTGATCGACTGCAGCCATGCCTGCTGGATCGGCTCACCGATGAGCAATCCGCCGTGCAGGTGGAAAGCCGGTTGCAGCGGGTGGTAAGCACCGCTCGGTATAAAGAGGGTGTGCTGCGCGATCTGCGTTGGATTTTCAACAGCCAGCGGCACCGCGAGAACGAGGGCCTTCACGAGTTTCCCCACGTCAATCAATCCGTCTTTAATTACGGGCTGCGGGATTTCGCCGGAATCTTTTCGGAGAACGGCGATGTCCGGGAGGTGGAACGGGAGATCACGGAGACGCTGCTGTTTTTTGAACCGCGCATCATCCGGCGCACGCTGCAGGTACGCGTATTCCGCGACGACGAAGTGGGGACGCAGCGCAGTCCACACCGAATCAATCTGCAGATTTCCGCGGATCTCTGGGCTCAGCCGACGCCGGAGAAATTTTTCGCCAAGACGGTCATCGATCTTGAAACCGGTGACTGCAAATTTTAACCGGGCAACCGCCGTATCCCCGTCTCATGGATAAGCGATTCCTCGGTCTCTACAATGAAGAGTTGCAGTTCATCCGCGAACAGTCGGGTGAATTTGCCGCTGCTTTTCCTAAAATCGCCGGGCGGCTCGCCCTGGATCGCGATGGGAAGGAAGTTTGTCCGGACCCGTTTGTTGAGCGATTGCTCGAGGGGTTTGCGTTTCTCACCGCGCGAGTGCGGCACAAGTTCGACGCTGGCTTTCCCCGGTTCACGCAAGGTCTGTTGGAAACGGTCTATCCCCACTACCTATCGCCGACGCCTTCGATGTTGGTCGCGCGATTTGATCCGGATTTGAGCGATGGCGCTCTGCTGGGGGGCTATCGCGTGCCGCGCGGCACAATGATGCGTGCGTTGCCCGGCAAGAACGAGCGTACGGCGTGCGAATTTCGCACGGCGCACGACACCACGCTCTGGCCTCTGCGTCTGACCGAGGCACAATATTATACGCGCGACCTCGGCACCCTTGGCCTCAGCGCCGCCGGTGGCGCCCGGGCCGCCCTGCGTTTTCGCTTTGAGATTACCGCCGGCGGCAATGGCGATGCACTCAAGCAATTGCCCCATCTCGACCTGTACATTCGTGGCAATGATGAAATTCCAGTCCGCATCTACGAACAGTTGATTGGACGTCAAACGACGACCTATCTCCGGCCGGTAGAGCCCGGTCGTCTGCCCGTTGCCCGACCGCTCGGTGCGCAGGCCGTTCGTCGGGTGGGGATGTCGGAAGAAGAGGCCTTGTTGCCGTCCAGTCCGCGCACCTTTGAAGGCTATCGGCTGATCAAGGAATATTTTTCCTTTCCGCAGCGCTTTCTCTTTGCTCGCTTGGCTGGGCTGGGTGGCGCGCTGGCCGATTTGTCGTGTACCTCCTTTGATGTGATCGTGCTGCTCTCCGCGGCCGAGCCCCTGCTTGAAGGCCGAATCGACCGGTCCAGTTTCGATCTGTTTTGCACGCCGGCGATCAACTTGGTGCGCCGGCGGGCCGATCGCATTCAAATTGATCCCCGGTTTCATGAATACCAAGTGATCGTGGATCGGACGCGACCGCTCGATTTCGAGGTGTATCAAATTGCGAGCGTCAAGGGCATTGGCGCGAATGCGGAAGAGGTGCAGGATTTCCATCCCTTCTATCAGTCGCGGGCGGGCGACGTGGCCGGCGGCGCCTACTACACTGCTCATCGGGTTCCGCGCGTGCTCACGGAGCGCGAGAAACGCTTTGGCAAAGAAAGTTCTTATGCCGGCTCAGAATTGTATCTTTCATTGGTTGATAGCAATTCGTCCACGTACCGCGGCGATTTGCGCCAGGCAGCGCTTGAGGTGCTTGTCACTAATCGTCACCTGCCACTGACGATGGGCATCGGCCAGGCCCGGACCGATTTTACCTTGGATGGTGGCGGCCCGGTTCAAGGGGTGTTTTGTGTTTCCGGTCCGACAACCCCGAGCGAGGCCTTTATCGACGGCGAAATTCTCTGGCGATTGATCAGTCATTTATCGCTCAACTATCATTCGATTGTCAGCACGAGCAAAGAAGAGGGCAAAGTGGCCTTCCGCGAAATTTTGCGACTGTACGGAAATCCCGGTGATCGTTCGATGCTCAAGCAAATCGAGGGCGTACTCTCCGTCGAAGCAAAGCCGGTGGTGCGTCGGATCGATACTCCAGGAGCGATGACCTTTGTGCGCGGCACGGAACTGGCGTTGCAGCTTGATGAGTTGGCGTTCGCGGGTTCGGGCGTTTTCCTGTTCGGTGCGGTGGTGGAGCGCTTCTTTGCCAAGTACGCTTCGGTCAACTCCTTCACTGAAACGGTGATTCGGTCGCCCCAGCGAGGGGACATCATGCGTTGGCCGATTCAAACTGGAATTCGCCCTCTCCTGTGAATCCTCCCGCTAAGCTCGCCGCCTTGCTCCGCGACCCCACGGGTTACGATTTTTTTGTCGCGCTCCGTTTGCTCCAGGACCAACTGGACATGCCGGCAATCGGGACGGCGATCACGCCGGGCGA
>JAYVMJ010000064.1:0-16271 GCA_043759025.1 Verrucomicrobiota bacterium
CTCGTGCTGCTTGGTCGCGACGTATTCGGTGACCGCCTCCGTGAGGAGCTTTTGGGTGATCGGCTCCCGGTAGTTCGCCAGCGCGAAATCCACATAAAAAGAAAGCGGGTGTGACCGACCCGCCAGCCGGCGAAATACGGCCTCGGCCTCGCGCAATTGATCGGCGACGAGGAACGTGGTGGCGGATCGCAGCCCGGAGCCGGATTGCATGCTCTTTAATACAAGGGCAGCTTTCTCGGCGGCAGCCTCGTCCTGGGTCTTGAAGTTGCGGCGGATGCGGACGCCATGGAGCCGGCCATCGACACGGTATGAGAACACGCCATTCCGGTTCTTAAACCGGCTGACGACAAACATAGTTTGGTAATTCATGCTTAGGTTGCCGCGTCAACTGGGCAACCTAACTTCGCGTTTTCGCCCTTCAGAGGGAAAACATGGCGGAGAGGGGGGGATTCGAACCCCCGGTAGGCTTTTACACCTACGGCGCTTTAGCAAAGCGCTGCTTTCGACCACTCAGCCACCTCTCCCAAAACAGAATGAGGAGCAAACAACCGACCACTGAAAGTTCAAGGGATTTTTGTTCATGAATCAACTTCCTCCAACCGACTGGCTGATCGATTTCAAGAAACTGGCCGTAATCCGAGGCACGCAGGCTATCCTCAAAGATTTCAATCTAAGGGTCCAACGAGGCGAACACGTTGTCGTTCTCGGACCCAATGGCTCCGGCAAATCGACCCTGATCAAACTGATCACCTGCGATCTTTATCCGCAAACCGGGATCGATGGCTCACGTTTCGCGCTTTTTGGTCTCGAACGATGGGGATTGGAGGACTTGCGCCAACATCTGGGCATCGTCACCCTTGATATGTTGCAAAAACTCTCGCACGAAGTGACGGCGCGAGAGGTGAATGCACGCGATATGGTGCTCTCCGGTTTTTTCAACAGCCTGGGTCTCTGGCCGCACCATAAAGTAACCCCGAAACAGAAACGGCGCGCCGATGAAGTTCTGCGTTTTCTTGAAATTGAACATTTGGCTACCCGTCCGTTGTCGGCGATGTCGTCGGGTGAACAACGTCGCGCGTTGATCGGCCGAGCCCTGGTCCACGATCCAGAGGTGTTGATTCTCGATGAACCGACCAACAGTCTCGATTCAGGCGCGGTGCACGAATTTCACGTCATCCTGCGCAAACTCATCCGCTCTGGCAAAAGTCTGGTGTTGGTCACCCACCAGGTCGCTGACATCCTGCCTGAGATCAAGCGGGTCATCTTGATGAAAAAAGGCCGGATCGTCGCGGACGGGCCAAAGGGAAAAATCCTCACTTCGGCCGCCCTCACGCATCTCTTCGGTAAACGCCTGAAACTGATCCGAAAGAGAAACACGCACGATTTAGTCAGCGGGTAAACGGACGCTTTCGCTTTTCGCAGCGTATAAAAAAAACGCCGCGGATTTCTCCGCGGCGTCGTGGCTAAAAAACTTTTCTCATTTCAATACCGATAGTGATCGGGCTTGTAAGGACCACCCACCGGTACTCCGAGATAGGCCGCTTGGTCCTTCGAAAGCTTTGTGAGCTTGGCTCCGATTTTTTCCAAGTGCAGACGGGCCACCTCTTCGTCAAGGTGCTTCGGCAAACGATACACGCCAACCTTGTACACGTCGCGATTCTTCCAGAGATCAAGTTGCGCGAGCGTTTGATTGGTGAAGCTGTTCGACATCACGAACGATGGATGGCCGGTGGCGCAACCCAGATTCACCAGACGACCTTCGGCCAGCATGTAGATGCTGTTACCCTTCGGGAAGGTGTAGAGATCATACTGGGGCTTGATATTGATGCGCTTCGCATCGGAATTGTTCAGTCGGTCAATTTGGATTTCGTTGTCGAAGTGACCGATGTTACAGACGATGGCCTGATCCTTCATCTTGCGCATGTGCTCCAGCGTGATGATGTCCTTGTTGCCGGTGGTCGTAACGTAGATGTCCGCGGTTCCGAGCGTGGACTCGATGGTGTTGACCTCGAAGCCTTCCATCGCCGCTTGCAGCGCATTGATTGGATCAATCTCGGTCACAATGACGCGTGCGCCAAAGCCCTTGAGTGAAAAGGCCGAACCCTTGCCGACGTCGCCGTAGCCACAAACGCAGGCGACCTTGCCGGCAATCATGACATCGGTGGCGCGCTTCAAGCCGTCCGCGAGCGATTCACGACAGCCGTAAAGATTGTCGAATTTCGATTTGGTCACGGAATCGTTAACGTTGATCGCCGGCACACGAAGTCTGCCCTTCTCCATCATTTGATAGAGGCGATGAACACCGGTCGTCGTCTCCTCAGAGACACCACGCCATTCCTTGGCGATGGTGGTCCAGCGCGCTGGATCCTCCTTATTCACCCGCTTCAACAGGTTCTTGATGACCTGCTCCTCGTGAGAACCGGACGGGGTGTTGACCCAATCGCTCCCTTCTTCGAGCTCGCAACCCTTATGGATGAGCAAGGTGACGTCGCCGCCGTCATCGACGACCAACTGCGGACCTTTTCCGCCCGGGAACGTAACTGCTTTGAGCGTCAGGTCCCAGTATTCCTCGAGCGTTTCACCCTTCCATGCGAAAACCGGCGTACCCGTGGCGGCGATTGCCGAGGCGGCGTGGTCCTGCGTGGAGAAAATATTACAGGAAGCCCAGCGCACGTCGGCTCCGAGTTCCTTGAGGGTTTCGATCAACACTGCGGTCTGAATCGTCATGTGCAGCGAACCGGTGATGCGCACTCCCGCGAGCGGCTTCTTCGGACCGAATTTCTTGCGGACGGAAACGAGACCGGGCATCTCGTGCTCGGCGACAGAAATCTCTTTGCGGCCCCACGAGGCGAGGGAGATGTCTTTGACTTGAAAATCAGGCGCGGCAGATTTCCGCGCGGTTTTTGTAGCTTTGGCCATGGGAAAAATAATGAGTTAAGAATTAGACGGCAGCACGAAGCGCCGCAGCTTTATTGGTCTGTTCCCACGGCAGGCCGGCTTTGCCGAAATGACCGTAGTTTGTCGTCTGACGATAAATGGGACGGAGAAGATTGAGCTGGCTGACGATATCAGCAGGCTTGAAACCGAAGACCGTGGTAACCGCCTTGGCGATTTTCTCATCCGACACTTTGCCCGTGCCCATCGTGTCAACATACACGCTGACGGGATCAGGATAACCGATCGCGTACGCGACCTGAAGTTCCGCGAGGTCCGCGAGACCGGAAGCCACGATGTTTTTGGCGACCCAGCGGCACATGTAAGCGGCCGAGCGATCAACCTTCGACGGATCCTTGCCCGAAAAAGCGCCGCCGCCGTGACGACCCCATCCGCCGTAAGTGTCGACGATGATTTTCCGACCCGTGAGACCGGAATCACCTTGCGGCCCGCCGATCACGAAGCGTCCGGTCGGATTGATTAAAAATTGGGTTTTCTTGGTCAACATCCGGGCGGGAATCACCTTCTTGATGACGTTCTCGATCAGATAACTTTCGATCTGCGCGTGGGAAACATCGGCGGTGTGTTGCGTGGAAATAACCACGTTCACTACCTCAACCGGCTTGTCGTTTTCATAGCGGATCGAAACCTGGGACTTGGCATCGGGACGAAGCCATGGCGCTTTGCCGGACTTGCGAATCTTCGTGAGCAATCGACCGAGACGGTGGGCAAACATGACCGGCGTCGGCATCAGTTCCGGAGTTTCATTGCACGCGTAACCGAACATCAACCCTTGGTCGCCGGCGCCCTGCTCCGCTTTCTTCTTTCCCTTCACCTTCACCGCGTCAACACCCTGCGAAATATCGGGCGACTGCTTGGTGAGGTAGTTGTTGATGAAAACCGTATCGGCGTGAAATACGTCGTCGCTGTTCACGTAGCCGATCTCGCGAATGGCGTCGCGCACGATGGACTCGTAATTAAGTTTGGCCCTCGTGGTGATCTCGCCCGCGAGAATTACCATATTGGATTTAACCATCGTCTCGCAGGCAACACGGCTGGTGCGATCCTGGGCCAGACATGCGTCGAGCACGCTGTCGGAAATCAAGTCCGCAACTTTATCGGGGTGGCCTTCGCCAACTGATTCGGAGGAGAAAACAAAAGATTTTGCCATAGATGATTTCCAGAAAGGCCAGTTCCCACGCTGGAGCAAGTAAAATATCAACGTATCCGAATTGCTTGATGTGAGTACCTTTTAACAGCTTTGTTTACCCAGGATTTATTGGCTTAATATCAGCTCACCTTCTCGCAACGTTGCCTAATCCCTCTTCGCGCAACCGCTACGATGCTTGCGCAAAAATCTGTCAACCTTTAGCACATTATGCCGATGGAGATGGGGATAAACCAATTTACGCTGCAACAATCGCAACCAAATCAAATTATGTCCGATGACCCAACCGTCGATATGCAGGCGATAGATGGCCTGCGCGAACTCAGCCCGGACGCCGATTTTCTACGCGAACTTATCGAGATTTATCTCCAGGACACTCCGCAACGCATCGCCGAACTACAGGATGCATTAAATAAAAAAGATATTCCCGTCTTCACCCGTGCCGCGCACACCATCAAAGGCAGTTCCAGTAATTTCGGCGCTACAAAACTAACGAAGCTCGCGCACGAACTGGAGATGCAGGGCAAAAGCGATAATCTCGCCGAATCCCCCGCCTCAGTTGCCAAATTGAATTTGGAGTATGCGCTCGTGGCAGAGACGCTGTTGAAAATCATCCCAAGCGCTTGATGAAGTTTAAGGGGCACGGTGTTCTCGGTCTGGTCACGGCTTTTGCTTTTGTGTCTTCAGGTTTTGCCCTGGACTGGAAAACCGAAACGCTGAACCTAACGACCGCGCCTTTTCAGCAGGAAATCTCTGTCAATTTCGAGTTTGGCAATCACAGCGCAAAACCGGTGACGATCCGGGAGATTGAAACCAGTTGCTCCTGTGTCCGGGCCGATTCCGATCGGAAACTCTATGATCCCGGTTCGTCGGGCACGATCACGGCGAAATTCACCGTCGGCGACCGTGGCGGGCTTTATGAAAGAATCCTGACGGTGATCACCGACGAAAACGCCCCGCCAACGCGATTGATGTTAAGAGTGGAAGTTCCCGACCTCGCGGCGGTCGCGCCCCGGAGCGTGTCCTGGCAATTAGCCGGCGAACCCACGGAAAAAATCGTCGAGGTAAAATCCATCGCAGGCTTGGAGATTATTTTCTCGAAGGCGGAATCCACCAGTAATGCATTTTCGGCCCACCTCGAAACGGTCGAGCCAGGCCGGTTATATCGATTGCACATCACCCCTGCCGCAACGGACCACGTCGACAGCGCCGCCATTCGAATCTACGGACGGGAAAAGTCCGGTCACGATGTGCTGCTGAGCGCTTACGCCAGCATCCACTAACCTAGCGATAAAGGGCCGTCACGGGGGTCGCGGTCAGGACATTATATTGTCGCATCGCGAGGCGCCACCATTCCGCCAGCTGCTCCGAAGGCTGCTTCCACAATTGTTCGTGAAGCCAGATCATCGATTCGGGATCAAGGAGCAGCGCCATCTTTTCGCGAAGCTCAAGTTCAGCCGGACCTTCCGCGAGCAGTTTGGCACGCAGTTCGGTGAAGTAGGATCTGACTTCCGGATTTCCCCGGCGCTGGCGTAATAGCGAAACGTGCAGCGCATTCACATACGGATCCAAAACCGCCTGCAATAAGCCGTAATCGTTTCGCAACGGAGCGAGCGGCGGCAGGTGCCGGTAGCACTCCGCGAGATGCTGTTGCAAGCGCACGAGTTCCAGCGGCGGCTCAGTTTCATCGGGCGTGAGAAACAATCCGATTTCCCGCGCTTGTCTCCCAAAACTTGCCTTGCCGAGAAAAATGGAGATCGGCGCGGAAAGCACCAGCCCGGCCAGCACCGGGCTTAACCACCAGAAAAAAGAAGGGACCAGAATAAACGCCGAGACCCCCCACACGATCCCAAAGGCCATTTGTCCGGCATGCGTGATGATCGCCTCCCGCCAGTCGGTGTCCTCGTTCGCATCGCGCTTTTGTGTCACCCAACCCACGCCTTGCCCCATCAGGATGTAGACCACAAATTTCGTGTTAAACATCATGTTGATCGGCGCGAGCAGCATCGACGCCAACGTCTCAAGCAGGGCGCTGAGCACCAATCGAAACGCGCCGCCATAAGCTTTTCCGCGGTGGTTTTTCAGCGCGAGTACCACGCCCATTACCTTCGGCAAAAAAAGCAGCAGCAACGTAAACGAAAACAAAGCGAGCGCCTCGGGAACTTCCACCAAATAACCAAAAAACGACGCGTACGATTCGGGGTGGTAATGCGAATAGGCGCCCGAGATTACGTCACGAAACGTGTGAATGGTACTCACGAGCAGAAACAGCATCCAAAGCGGCGAAGCCACATAACCCATGATCCCCATCAACAAATGCACGCGATTGGCCGGGTGAAATCCCCGCGCAAACAGCAGCCAGCTATGTTGCATGTTACCCTGGCACCAGCGGCGATCGCGCTTCGCGCTGTCGATCAGCGTTGGCGGACCCTCCTCATAACTGCCGTCCAGATCGTAGGCCAGCCAAACACCCCAACCCGCGCGTCGCATGAGCGCCGCTTCCACAAAATCGTGACTGAGAATTCGCCCACCGAACGGTTCTGTTCCAGGCAATTCCGGCAGACAGCAATAATCGATAAACGGCGCCACGCGAATCACCGCGTTGTGTCCCCAGAAATTGCTTTCGCCTTGATGCCAGTAATTCAAGCCGGCAAGAAACAGCGGGCTGTAAAGCCGGTTGGAAAACTGCTGCAGGCGCGAGTACAGGGTAATGCCGTTCACCACTCGCGGGGCAGTCTGCAGGATGCCAACTTTCGGGTTTCGTTCCATCATCGCCACCAGCTTGATCAATGACTCACCCGTCATGATGCTGTCGGCGTCGAGTACCGCCATGTAGCGGTACTTGCGACCCCAGCGCCGGAGGAAATCGGCGACGTTGCCGCTCTTTTTGTTAATCGAGATACGGCGCTTCCGATAAAAGATCCGGCCAAATCCATTGAGCTGTTTGCACAACTCCAACCACGCCACCTCCTCCTCGATCCAATTGGTCGGATTGTTCGAATCGCTGAGGATGAAGAAATCGAAGTTCTCCAGCCGCCCGCTCAACTCGAGCGAACGATAAATCACGCGCAGGCCTTCAAACACGCGGCTGGGATCCTCGTTAAAAACCGGCATCACAATCGCCGTCGTCGCCAGCGGCAGATCGGACAGTGCCTCGCCATCGATCGATCGCGTAATGCGATAGGGATCGCGTTCCCGGTTGAACACGTAAAACCCGAGGAGCGCCGTGCTGAAGCCCATCGCAATGTGTGCGAACAAAATAAAGAAAAGCACGAGCACCACCCATTCGAGCGGCATCATTCCATCCCGCCATAACAGATCCGCCATGAACCACGTGGCCAGACTCGTGAACAGAAAAACCAGCGTGAAAAAGGTGATCCGGCGCCGCGTCACCCGCGACCGGTCCACCTGTTCGACTGTAAATGGCCCGCGCATGGATTAACGGGTGGCGAGAAATACCGTCAGCAGCACCCCGACGAAAACCCCCCAGAGTAACAGCACGCGAAGAACCGGCAGACGTTCGATGCGCTCCAACGTTTCACCGGCCGCTTCGGTAATTATCCCGAGATCGATTTCGCGCGGAACCATGCTCGAAATTTGCAAATCCGGACCGGCCTTGATCGAACCCTGTTTTACCGCCTGCAAAAACTCCGCGGGCAAATGGTCGCGCTCCAAAAAAACATACGGCCACCGTTGCAACCCATCAGCCAAAAGCAACGCCACCCTTCCCTCCGTCGCGATGCGTTCGTGCGGCAAATCCTTTTCGCCGAGGACCGCGCCGAACCACACATCCATCAGCCGATCAGTTTCTTCAACGGCCAGTGTGGCGGGATCGACTGACGGTCGCTTTTCATGCAAGCGCGCGGCCGCCACCAACACGCGCTGGATCAAACGACTTTGATGAAGCCGATTCTGCACGCGATGCGCACGCAGGTAATCCTCCACGCGCACATAGGCAGCGTTCCATTGCTCCAAGCTGCCGGTCTTGGGCCGAAACGTATCTAGTGATTCCAGAGATAGCTCCATGTCTCCGTCAGCACATGGGGTCCTTTTCGCAAAAAGCAACGGAGTTCCACGGGCGGTCCGCCGGGCGTCGGCTTGAGCTCAAAAGCGACCCGCCACACGCCGGTAAACTTGTTCTTCTGCACGACGGTATGATTTTCCTGCGTCGCTCCGTTGCCGATCGTCACCACCGCTTCGATTTCAGGATCGTCCGATTGGGCGTGCAGGTAGGGTCCGTCGAATTCGACGACAAACCGGTGCAACTCGGGATGGTCCATCACGCTGCCTTGCCGGGTTGACGCCACATAGCCGGCCGGCGGTCGGTGATCGGAATCGCTCATCCAATGCAAATTGTAGTCGAACACGATGGGCTCTCCCGCTGGCGGCAGTTGAGCCGGGGTCCAAAACGCCACAATGTTGTCGTTCACCTCACTCGGGGTCGGCAGTTCCATCAGACGAATCGCGCCCGGTCCCCAATTCCCGATCGGTTCAACCCAAACGCTGGGGCGTTCGTGATAGTAAGCTTCCAAGTCATCGTAATGTTCAAACTGCCGGTCGCGTTGCATGAGGCCAAAACCGTGCGGCGATTTATCCGCGAATGCCGCGCTTGTGACGGACTGCGGGTTCGTCAAGGGCCGCCAGATCCACTCGCCCGATCCCGTCTCGATGAGCAGGCCGTCCGAGTCATGCACCTCCGGACGATAATCGTCGCGCGCCCAACCGGTATTTTCGCCATGCAGGAACATGCTCGTCAGCGGCGCGATGCCGAACATCTTCGGATTTTTCCGGCAGTACACCGCCGCATGGATGCGCATCACGGTATCGCTTCCGGGCGTGATGATAAATTTATATGCTCCCGTTAAGCTCGTGCTGTCCATCAACGCGTAAACAGTGATCGACTTCGCATCCATCGCCGGCTTTTCGATCCAAAATTCCTCGAACACGGGAAATTCCTCCCCGCCAGAGTCGATGGTATTCACCGCCAGGCCCCGTGCGGAAAGGCCATAGTGCTGATCTTTGCCCAACGCCCGGAAGTAGCTCGCCCCGAGAAACGCGGCCAATTCGTCGAGGTATTTGTCGTTGTTGAGCGCGTAGTGGATTCTAAAGCCGGCAAATCCCAGGTCCGCGGGAATTCGCCCGACCTTGCTCGTGCCGTAGTTGAACATCTTCGTCGAAAAATCGATCCGCTGCACTTTCTTGCCGTCCAGTTCATTAACTTGAACGGTCTCGGTGAAAGTTCTGCCGGGATGGAAAAACTGCAGCTCAAAGGGCAGACCGTCCCGCTTCCACCAAGCGTGCATCGGATCGAACCTGATCTCGCGGTACTGATCGTAACTATATTTTTGCAGCCACGCCGGCACATGTACGGCCTTCGGTTTGTACGGCTCGTTGGCGAGATTTTTTGCCCGGAATTGAAGAACCTCGAAATCAAACGCTTCGTCGGCCGCGCGTAACACAGGCGCGAGGCAAAGGACAAAAACGATTGAAAGGTATAATTTGTGATACGCGCTCATAGGAAAAAATTACGCTGTTTATCGGAGATCGGAAGCTGGACGCGCTCCATGACTCTCAGGAGATCCTCCCACGTGCCGCGCTTCGAACGATTGCTGTTATTCCGCAGGATATACGACGGATGATAAGTTACCATCACCGGCCTTCCAGCGAACTCATGCCACCGGCCTTTGATTTCCCCCAACGTCTTGAAGGTGGCGGCTCCAAGCAAACCGCCAGCCGCGGTTGCACCAAGCGCGACAATGACCTCTGGCTGCACGATGGAAATCTGCGCCTTCAAATAAGGCAGGCAATAATTCATTTCCTGCGCCGTTGGGGCCCGATTACCCACCTGAATTCCGCCGGCGCTCCCCGGGATATCCGGCCGCCAGTTCATGATGTTCCCAATGTAAACCTGCTCCCGTTTCAGACCCATCGCCTGGATCATGCGAGTCAACAATTGCCCGGCTGGTCCGACGAAGGGTTCTCCCTCGGTCTCTTCCTCCGCTCCGGGCGCTTCACCGCAGAAGAAAATCCGGGCGTCCAAGCTGCCGACTCCCAGCACGATTTTTTTTCCGGGATGCACATGCTTGAGGCACACGGAATCGTGCAGCACCAATTCCCGCAGCGCATTCCAGCGCGCGGACTTGTCGCCCTCGGGCAACTGAATCACGGGACCAGCCAACGGAGGCGAGGCCGAATGCGCGGTGGCCGGAGGTGGGGCTGACCCGGCGATTTTTGGGGCGGCTTTGGGCGCCGCAGTATTAACTGTCGGTTGCGCGGCTGGCGACCTCGTCGAATGAGACGATGGCTCGGCTACCGAATCGGTCGTCTCCTCCAAACTGCCCTTCACCGCCACCCGCAACCGCTCGAGCGTATCCGCCGTGACGCTGACGTTTCGCAGTCCGCCGGCCCTGAGGCGGCGGAGTTCATCGGCGAGCGCGGAAAGTTGGGATCGGGTTGGCACGGTTCTCAAGACGAACGAAACGGAGCAAGTTTTTCCACGTATTTGGCCAGCAGATCGAATTCCAAATTAACGCGATCTCCGGTTTTTTTCCCGCTCAAATTGGTAACTGCGAGGGTGTGCGGAATCAGCCAGACCGCGAAAAAGTCTCCTTCAACTTCCGCGACCGTCAGCGAAATTCCGTCGATCGCGACGCTGCCCTTATAGACGAGATAGCGCGCAAAACCGTTGGGCGCGTGAACCCGGAGATAGTGATCGTTTCCGCGCGCCTCAAATAGGTCGATGTGTCCCGGACTATCGATGTGCCCGGTCACAAAGTGCCCGCCAATCCTTCCGTCGTGTCGCAAACTCAGTTCCAAATTCACCAGCGACCCTGCGCTTAACTGATCGAAATTCGTCAACCGTCGGGTCTCCTCAAGCACGTCAAAGTGCAGACTCGACGAGTCAAACTCCGTCACGGTCAGGCAGCAGCCATTCACCGCCACACTGTCTCCAACCGCCACACCGCGCGGCGTCTTTTCAGCTTTGAGCTGAAGCTTCCAAGCATCCGCCGCCTTCGCAAACGAAACGACGCGGCCGACCTCTTCAATGATTCCTGTAAACATGATGGCAGTACGAGGCGTGACGGCGTCAGTTGAGTTTGATCCGCAAGACCGAGGTTTCGCCGCCGCGACTGACCAACAGAACAAATTCCGCCCGGGTTTTATCCGATTCGATTTGGGTCAATTTTTTCACGGCCTGTACATAGGTTTTGATTTCCTCGCCGTCAATTTCGCGCACCCAGTCGTCGGGCCGCAAGCTCGCGGCGCCGGCCGGCCCGCCTTGTTTGACGAACTGCACCACGACGCCTCCCCGCTCGGACGGCTTGATGCGATTTGCAATTTCGTCGGTCGCCAGAAATTCACGCGCGGTGAAGCCGATTCGTTCAAAGTAATGCCGGTCCGCCTCGCGCACGAGTTTGGGTTCGTCGCCGAGCTTGACCTTCACGTCCTGTCGGACGCCATCGCGAAAAATCGTCAGCGTCACGACATCGCCGGGACGATGCCGCAACAATTCCTGACCAAAATAGCCGGCTACAACATGGTCGGGTTTCAAGCGTGGCAACGGCTTGCCATCAAGGGCGAGAACGATGTCACGTTCCTTGAGCCCTGCTTCGACCGCGGGACTTCCTTCCATTAAATCGCTCAGTACGACGCCGGGTTGATTTTCGAGCTTGAGGAGTTTTGCGACCTCGGGGTCGACCGGCTGCATGCCATAGACGCCAAACCATGCAATCGGCCGGCCGGTGACCGTTTGCGGAATGCGTCCAAGATTCGGCAACACTTCATCGGCGAGTAAAACCACACTGCTCTCTTCCACATTCACCAGCAGGATCGGCGCACCATTTTGGTTGCGGGAAAAGAGCAGGAAATTCTGACCAAAGGAAGTTTGCGCGAGCCCGGCGAGGCGACCCGTGGAATTAAACACCGGCAAGCCCGGCCCCGCGACCTCGGAAGCGAGGATCGCGGTTTTTTGCGGCAATTTTGTGACCATGGCCACTCGTGAACTGAGAAAATAAGGCATGAAATCCTCGTCCTTGTTGCGCAGGCCGATGCCCCAGAGTTCTTCACTCAGATCGGGATCGGTCGCGACTGCATCATAGTGGGTGATCGGAACCAATTGGTTCCGAAGTTTTTCCTCCACGCGGATAAAGTGCCAGCCGGTCAAGGCGTCCTGCCCGAGATAGGTGGCGTTGAACGGCTCGATGTTGTTCGGGCGATAGACCTTGAAATCGTTCAGCTGGCTCGGCGGCACTCCCGGCAGGATCGACGCACCGGGAATAATAATAGTGCCATTCGTGTCGATAACGGTGCCCTGCACGCTTACGGGATGCCGCTCGATTTCGTCTTGCACGAAAAACTCGACCGCGACCACCGACTTCAGTCGCTCGTTAAACAGATCCGAAAGTGAACTCGCGTGAAGGCTCGCGGTGAAAAGCACCGCGATCATTGGAAGGAAACGGCGAAAGAAAATCATGGTTTGATGACGTAAAGGGAAATGCGACGGTCGCGCTGCGCTTCAACCAATTCCGGCTCCGGCTTGGCTTCGTAGTCTTCGTAGATTTTTTTCAGCGTGGCCAGATCAGCCAGCGACGTCGTGCCAACCTTCGTGATGATATCGCCGCGCGCCAGACCCGCTTCTCCCGCGGGATAGCCCGCCTGAACGCCAAGCACGATCACGCCCGTCGAATCGGGCAGGCGGTTTTCCCGTGCAAAGGTTCGCGAAACCTTTCGCACGCTCAGGCCCCATTTTTCAAAGGCCCATTCGTCACCGACCTGACTCTCCAATTGTTCCGTCACGGCGGTCAGATTGAGCAGTTGTCCGCCTCGTTTGACTCCTAGGCGAACGGTCGAGCCGATCGGCAGCGTCGCAATGGCGTTTTGAATCGGCGGCAATTGCTCGGGAAACCGACCATCAAGCTTCTGCCCGTTCAGCGTCAGCACCACGTCGCCTGCTCGCAACCCCGCTTTCGCCGCGGGCGAATCCGTATCGACGCTGTTCACCAGCAGCCCTGTATTGACCGCCAACGAGTAAAATCGCTCAAGGTCCTGCAGAAACCCCGGGACGAGCCCAAGATAGCTTCGCGTAATCGTCCCTTTTCGCACCAATTCCGCCGAGATCCGTTTCGCAATGTTCGAGGGAATCGCGAAGCCCAGATTTTCCGCGCCGATATAAGCGCGCGAATTGATGCCGATCACTTTGCCGTCTTCCGTCACCAACGGACCGCCGCTGGTGCCGGGATTAATTGCGGCGTCGGTTTGAAGCCAGGTATTGAATGACCCGGTTTCATAACCGTTGACGCCATGATCGTCCTCAAAGGGACGGTTATTATTGGAGATGATTCCGCGCGTCACGGTGCGGGCCAGACCATAAGGCGTGCCGACGGCATAAACCGTTTGCCCCGGAGAAAGCTCACTCGAATCGCCAAACTCCGCGGCCGTGAACGTGAGTTTTCTACGGCGCACCTCGTCCAGATCGAGGCGAATCACCGCCAAATCGGTCCAATGATCCCAGCCGACCAGCTTTGCCCCTACGCGCTCCAGACTCGATAGTGTGACCGAAATTTCCACCGCTTGGGGACTGGCGACGTGTGCGTTGGTGAGAATCAAACCGTCGGAAGAGATGATCACTCCCGACCCGATGCCGCCGGTGAAGCGCTGTGCGCCATCCTCGAACGTAATTTCCCGCACGTCGATGCGGACGACGGCATCCAGTAACCGGTTAAATCCGCGACTCATGCCCGCCACCGCCGTGGAAGCGGTGGCGGCCAGAACCAGTCCAGCGAGGAGAAGGTTGCGGATGATTGACGGTGCTATGGAATCTCTCAATGTGGTGGGTTTCACTCTGATGGCTACTAATTGCAAAGACTACGACTTTCTCGAAATCGAGCCGCATTGGCAATCTTTCTGGGAGCAAACCAAAGCTTTTCGCGCCGACAATAAATCGTCGCTCCCGAAATATTACATCCTCGACATGTTCCCCTACCCGTCCGGGGCCGGTTTGCATATCGGCCACCCGGAAGGTTACACGGGAACCGATATTTTGGCCCGCTACAAACGGGCGCGCGGCTTCAACGTCCTGCATCCGATCGGTTGGGATGCTTTCGGTCTGCCTGCGGAACAGCACGCGGTCAAAACCGGCACTCATCCGGCGTCGAATACCCGGAACAACATCGTCAATTTTCGCCGGCAGATCAGGTCGCTGGGTTTTTCGTACGATTGGGACCGTGAGGTCGATACGACTGATCCAAAATATTTTCGCTGGACGCAGTGGATTTTTCTCCAGCTCTTTAAGAAAGGCCTGGCGTACGTCGACGAGCGCCCCGTTTGGTGGTGCCCCGAACTGCGCACCGTCCTCGCCAACGAGGAAGTCATCGATGGCAAATCCGAAGTGGGAGGTTTCCCAGTCGAACGCCGGAATCTCCGTCAATGGGTGCTGCGTATCACCGCCTACGCGGAGCAATTACTCGAAGGCCTCAAGGGTGTCGACTGGCCGGATTCGACCAAACGCATGCAGGAAGCGTGGATCGGTCGCAGCGAAGGCGCCGAAGTTTTATTCAAGTTGGAAAATCCCGCCCTCGGCGACCTGAAGATTTTCACCACGCGTCCCGACACGTTGTTCGGATGCACGTACATGGTCATCGCGCCGGAGCATCCGCTCGTGGATGCGTTGACCGTGCCGGAACAGCGCGAGGCGGTGAAAGCGTACTGGTTCAAGGCCGCGAGCAAGAGCGATCTCGAACGGACCGATCTCGCCAAGGATAAGAGCGGCGTTTTCAGCGGCAGCTACGCGATCAATCCGGTGAACAATGAGCGCGTGCCCATCTGGATCGCGGACTACGTTTTGATGGGCTACGGCACCGGCGCGATCATGGCCGTGCCCGCGCACGACGAACGCGACCATGAATTCGCGCAGCAATATAAATTACCCATCATCCGCGTCATCGAGGCGCCGGACAATTCCGATAAACTTCCGTACAGCGGCGACGGCAAATTGATCAATTCTCCGGGCTACAACGGACTCAGCTGGCCCGAGGCGAAAAAGAAAATCAGCGCAGATCTCGCCACGCGCAGCATCGGCAAGGCAACCATTAACTACAAACTCCGCGACTGGTTGTTCTCGCGCCAGCGCTATTGGGGCGAACCGTTTCCCATCGTTTGGGTGAGCGAGACCGACTACCAGCGGGCCGCCGCGTCGCGGAAGGATTTGCCGGCGAATCCGGTGACCTTCGCCGAAAACGGCGTGACGCACTTTGCGCTGCCGCTGCCCGATGTCGCCCTGCCGCTCGTTTTGCCGGACGTGCAATCGTATTTGCCCAGTGGCAACGGCGAAAGCGCGCTGGCCAACGAAACCTCGTGGCTGGAAATCTGGTTCAACCTCGAGAGCGGTGCCGCCGTTCCCGCCACGCAACCGCAACCGTCAGGCAACCCTTGGATGCGTGCGCGGCGCGAGACAAACACCATGCCGCAATGGGCCGGGTCCTGTTGGTATTATTTGCGATACCTCGATCCGCAAAATCCCAACGCGATCGCAAGCGCCGAAGCGTTGAAATACTGGGACGTGCCCGATCTCTACGTCGGCGGCGCCGAGCATGCCGTGCTGCACCTGCTTTACGCGCGTTTCTGGCACAAGGTGCTTTTCGATCTGGGCATCGTGCCGCAGAGCGAGCCGTTCAAGAAACTCTTCCACCAAGGAATCATCCTGGGCGATGACGGCGTTAAGATGTCCAAAGCTCGTGGCAACGTCGTAAATCCTGACGATATCGTCAGCGTCTACGGCGCCGACTCGCTGCGGATGTACCTGATGTTCCTCGGACCGCTCGACGCGATGAAACCTTGGAATCCCAAAGGCATCGAAGGCATCCACCGTTTCCTGCGCAAAGTCTGGCGCGAATGCCTCAACGAGGAAGGCGCGCTTAATCCGCGTCTGTCCGACAGTGCGACGCTGTCTGCGGAAACCGAAAAATTATTTCACGAAACCATCAAGAAGGTCGGCGATGATATTGAAAACCTGCGTTTCAACACGGCGATTTCGCAAATGATGATTCTCTTGAACGCGTTCCAAAAAGAACCGTCACTCCCCCGCTCCGCGATGACAGATTTCCTGCGCCTGCTGGCGCCGTTCGCCCCGCATTTGGCGGAAGAACTCTGGTCGCGCTTGGGCGGATCCGGC
>JAYVMJ010000065.1:0-2890 GCA_043759025.1 Verrucomicrobiota bacterium
CCTGGGTTTGTGGTCTCCATCACCACCGGCATCCGGGCCTGGCCTTTTTCGTCCACGTAGAAATCGACGAGGGTCGATCCGGACGATTGGTTGGCATTCTCGGCGACGCCGGGATTGGGCGGGTTAACCGTTTGCAACACCTCCAGCGGATGATCGAGTTCGTCGGGTGTGCAGATGCGTTTCACCAATGGCAAGGGCATGATTCTGTCGACCAGCGCGTTGGTCGTTTCGATCGCGGTTAAAGAAATGACGCGGCCCTTCGCGACAAAATCGATCTCAAGCTGGAGGCGAACTCCCACCGGGGTTCCATCGACGGTGGCCGGCGAGTAACGCCATTGCTTGAGGAGATTGGTGGCCTCGTCCGCAAACGCGGCGTTGGAATAGCTGACAACCATCAGATCCGCTAGATTGCCGTCCGCGTCGACGTTGATCATCACGCGCGCCTGCCCCGAGGTGATCGGGGTGAATTCGAGCGAAGCCGGGAATCGTCCGTCAACGGTCTGCTCGATTCTAACCGGGGTGGTTTTGGCGGAAATAGCGGCGGTACTGACAACGAGCACTGCGATAAAACCAAACAACGTGCGTCCTGTGTTCATGGCGACAAGGGGTTGATGCCTGCGCATAGTTTACCCACGATCCTCCCGAAAACAATCAAAGAGTATTATCCCGGAGCAGAGAATTTACACCAAGGCCGCAAGGGTCACAAAGGCGGAGAAGCGGGCGGACGGAATTAAACGCGGAACGCCGAGGACGGGAAGAACGCGAACCGAATGAAATCAACCTCGGCGACGATTAGGGAGTGTCTTCAAACTTGTTTGTCATTCTGAACGAAGTGAAGAATCCACGGCAGCGAACGTGATGCCACGAGCGAGCACATGGATTCTTCGCTACGCTCAGAATGACGGTAAACCGGGGGATTGTGGGGGTTGAAAACACTCCCGAGCGGTTAATTTTTCGTGGATCGCCAGACACGTCTTAAGGCACAGTAAAATCAATCAATCGCTTTTGCCGGTCGACTTTGTCCACCACCACCTGGATCTTTCCGCCGAGCTCAAATTTTCGTTTGGTTTTTCGTCCGACAAAGGCGGAACCGGACGGATTTAAGACGTAGAAGTCGTCCTTGAGGGACGAAACCGGAACCATTCCGAACGCGCCAGCTTCAGCGATTTCGATGAAAAAGCCGTGGTTGCGAACATCGGTGATGATCGCGTTGAACACTGTTTTCTTTTTCTTCTCCGCCTCGCGCTCGAAGAATTCCATGAGCTTCACTTTCACGGAATCGCGCTCCGCCTCAGTGCTGTTGATCTCCGTGAGGCTCAGGTGCTCGGCGAGATTATCGATGTGCGAAGCCCGATAGCCCGGCGGATTTCCCGCCGCGGGATAACCCAGGTGTTTAATCAAATAAGTCCCGAACACCCGATGGACGACCAAGTCGGAGTAGCGCCGGATGGGTGAGGTGAAGTGCGTATAGTCCGGTTTATTCAGGCCGTAATGTCCGTCGGGACTCGCGCGATAACACGCTTTGCGCATACTGCGGAGCAACTGCGTGCGAAGAATGTAGCCCTGCGGATGATCTTTCAGGAGCGTAAGCAACTTCACGACTTCATCCCGGTTCATGAGATCGCCCACCTTGAGGTTGAACGTCCCCAGAAATTGGCGGAACTCCGCAAGCTTCGCCTCGTCTGGGTCGTCGTGCACGCGATAAAGCGAGGGCAGGTGATGCCCGCGCGTAAGACGGGCTACGGCTTCGTTCGCCAGCAGCATGAACTCCTCAATGAGTTGGTGGCTCTCATCGTTGTGGATGAGTTCAATGCGATCGGCGTAGCCCTCGGCGTCCACGAAGATTTTCGTTTCCTGCATGTCGAGATCGAGGCTTCCGTTCTTCATGCGTTCGCGCCGGAGTTTGCCGCCGATCGTCCAGAGCTGGCGCACCCATTTTTGCAGGTTGGTGAGCTCACCGTCGGACAACGTATTGAAAGCCCGCCCGGTTGCGCCGGTCTGATGGGCGGCGGGCAGGGGCAATTCGCGGATCTTGTCAAAATCGTCCTCGAGCATGAGCGCGTAAGCCTGTTTGTAGGTCATGCGCTTGAAACTGCGGATAACCGTATTGGCGTACTCGGTTTGTTTAAGCCGGCCGCTGGCGCCAAAGGTGAAGAGCACGGCTTTCGTCAACCGATCCTGCGCTTCGACCAGCGAACACAGTCCGTTGGAAAGTTTTTCCGGCAGCATCGGAACGACTGTTCCTACGAGGTACGTCGAATTGCCTCGTTCCTGAGCCTCGCGATCGAGCGCCGTGCCGGGTTTAACGTAGTGGCTGACGTCGGCGATATGGACGCCGATGCGAATGTCGCCGTTTTCCGAATATTCCACGGAGAGCGCGTCATCGAAATCCTTCGCGTCGTCGGGATCGATCGTGAAGGTGGGAATTTCGCGGTAGTCCTTTCGACCGTCGAGATCACTGGACCCCACCGTGCTCGGCAGCGCCGCGGCCTCGCTCGCTACATCCGGCGGAAACACGGGAGTGAGTTTATATTTGTGATAAATCGCGGCCAGTTCCGCGCGGGGTTCGAAGGTCCGCCCCAGCCGTTCCACGATCACGCCGTCGGGATTTTGTTGACGGTCATTCCACTCGTTGAGCTGGACGACGACTTTGTCGCCCACCATCGCGGGCGGCTTGAGCCCTCCTTTGGCGGGATCGGCGACGATGATATCGTGGCCCATGCGCGGGTCGTCGGAGGTGACGTAGAAATAAGTGCGTCCGCGTTGCAGGGTGCCGGTCAATGTGGCCGTTCCGCGCGCGAGGATCTTAATGACGCGTCCGGCTTGTTCGCCGGGTTTAAGAAAGTGGGGGAAGTCGCGCTCCTTCGGGGAACGAAGGCGAACCACCACT
>JAYVMJ010000066.1:0-4971 GCA_043759025.1 Verrucomicrobiota bacterium
GCGTCAGGCGACGAATTCATTTCGCACGCCTTCACGCCTAGTTTCAAGGCGGCGATGTCATTTGGCCGCGAACTCAGGATTTTTCTCACCGTCAGCAAACCATTACGCGCGTCTCCCGCGGCGATAAAATCGCGGGCCATGCCGTTCATCCGTCCCATGCTCCACGAGCGATAGCCCGCCCAAACCTGGTAACGCAACAAATAGTAGCCTCCTCCGGCCAGCACGACAGCGCCCACCACGATGGTGATGCCGGACAGAAATTTATTTCGCGGTAATTTCATCGGAGAGCGGAGGTTTTATAACCGCGGTCCGGCGCCGCGATACTGACCATGGATTTCATCGTCGAGCTGACGACAGCCCGCGCCTCGGAAGGCGCCATCGGCCCGCGCACTGCAATACCAACGACGTGCTGGCCAAGGTTACGTTCACCTCGCAACACCGAATCAATTCGTTCATCCGAGGAAACTTGCCGGTAGCTGAGGTGCGTTCCACCGACGGAGGGACGATCCTCCACTATGGCGTGGAAAACATAAACGTCGCGACCGTCCTCATCAAAAAGGTAGGTGGTAAAAGGAATTTCGACGCCATCGACGTCACAGTTCCACACCCCGGTTTCCGAGACCAATTTCAAGCCCGTGGCGGGCAGACACACCGTCGGATAATGAGAGCTGGAGAGGTATTTCGAAACCCGCCCAGGTTGCCACTGCAGATAATACATCTGCCAGAGATATCCATCCGGAGTATCCCAACTCGCGGTTTCTCCGGAATTAAATTTAAGCAACGCTTTCATCCGGTCCCCAAAATTTCCTTCCACAAAACCGGGCGCTTGCCGTGGCAGCTTCAGATTCCAAACCAGTGGCGGCGGCAATGCGCGCTCATGCATGTCGTACCAACCCAAGGTAAAGACTTCGACCAGGCACAACCACCCGCAAACCAAGCCAGCGCCGAGCCATGAAAACGGCGGATTGTGGCTCTTTCCGGCATAAACGGAACTCACGCCCGGCATTTCCGTTTCGTTGGCAATCTTCCGTGATTTTTTCCCCATATTGAACCACTCTGCCAGACCCCACAGGGCGACGAGGCAAAGCACCATCGAAATAGTGCCAACAGTATCATGCCATTTTTCGATGGAATCGGTCTTCGCAAAATTCGTGAGAATTACCGTCCGGCTCAAGTTCACCAAAAACGCCACCGCAAAGGAAGACACCAAGAGGAGTGCGCGGCGCACGAGGTTTATCCGGTAAAATTCCCCGAGAAACAGCGCCATCATAAACGCCGTTTGCAGCGACCTGATTCCGCTGCACGCCTCCTCGACGTTGACCCAACGGTCCGCGACCTGAATCAAGTTTCCCTTCGCGATCGCCGGAACGCCAAGCAACGTAAGAATTTCGGCGCTCACGTTTGCGTTCATCCTCATCAGGTTTTGCACCAGAGAATCCTGCATCCATACCGGCCATGGCAGTGCGGTAAAACAAAACAAAATCGGAAAAATAAAATGCCAGACACTGCGTCCGCCACCCCAACGTCCGAGGGCGAAAAGAACCACGCCGGCCCAAAGCGAAGCCATGATAAAGTTAATCTTAACCCAATCGGGATTCGCCTCCTGAACGACGCGCACCGGCAAATAGGCAAAAAGTAGAATCGCGATCCCGCCGAGAAATGCCGTCCGCCTCCAATGCGACTGGATTGGTGGCCGATCCTGCCAGCGCGACCAAAATAAATAACCGGCAAGCGCGGGCACGGCCCAACCGTACGAATATACCGGGTTAACCGACCATTCGAGACGCTGTTGGTTGAGAATCATCAGCCAAAAAACTCCCACGGCGGACAATGATGGCCACCAACTTCCACCCCGCCGCGCGGTAGCGCCACGCGTCTCTTCGACAACCGTCATGGGAGGATGGGGAATTGAATTCATCACAAAAGTGCTGTCTGAAAACAAATAAAGGGACCCGGTGATGGTGTTCTCATCTGGTGTTCATGCGCTCGGGGATGGTCTCCAAATCCGTCTCGGAATACCGTTGGCCCGCGACCAGCTTTCGCACGGCAGCTTCGAATTTAGGCAGCATCGCGTCAGGCGAAAAACGATCAACCCAGCGAGTGCGAGCGCGCCATTCACCCAATAAACCGGGATTCCGTGCGGCCCCCTGCAACGCTTGGGCAAGTGCGGCCGGGGAAGAGGCCGGCACATTCAGTCCGAAGCCGCCATCGCGCACTGCTCGCGCCAAGTCGCTCGTTTCATCCGCTGTCGTGAGCACTGGCAACCCGGCGCTAAGCACAGTCAGCAGCTTGCTCGGAAAACAAACCTGCCCGGTGCCGGGCATTTGGGTGACAAGCGCAACATCTGCGGCGCGCAGCATCGCTTGGTATTTTTCCGCGGATTGGAGCGGCAGCAGCAGGACATTTGCCAGCGGACGTAGCGCGAGGCGATCCTTCAGCGGTTCCCGATCAGCTCCATCGCCGGCGATAATCACCAAAACCCGCCTTTCCGAAACTGGCTGAAGCTTTAATATTTCCGCGGCATCCAACAAAACCTCCAGTCCTTGCTTGCGGCCGAGGTTACCCGAATAAACCGCCAGCATAGCGTCCACGGGAATTTCATTTTCGTTCCTGAACGCGATGGCATCCGCCTCGGTTGCAGCGGAAGGGGCATTGTTTCGCAGCCAGTTCGGAAGCAGGTACGCTTTCGTTGACGGAACACCCTTCGCCGCAAACGCGTCCATCATCCCGACAGAGATTCCCGAAACGCCAGCCGCCCGCTTGTAGGTAAAACGTTCGCAGGCGTACATGAGACGGAGGAACAGTCCGGTTTTGACCATACCCAAACCGACCGCTGAATCCGGTTGCAAATCCTGGACGTGAAATAGAAACCGGCTTCTTTTCAACGAAGCCGCAATCCACGCCATCACTCCGAGGCCCAAGGGAGGACTTATCACGACATACAGGTCCGCCCGACGAAGAAAGAGTGTCCGAAAGAGCGACGTCACGCCAAAACTCATTTCATGAAAAACGCGTTTCAGCGTGCTCAACTTCTCAGGAACGTACTGCCAGCAGCGGTGCACCGGAATCGCGCCGATTTTTTCGTCGCGGTACAGCTTGCGATGATCCGGCGGATTTTTTCGCCAGTTGGGATAGTAAGCAAACCCCGTGACTACCTCGACTTCCATCCCAACAGCTTGGAAATAGTCAGCCAATTCCGTCGTATAGGGAGCAATGCCCGTTGGCTCAGGCGCGTAATTGATTCCCCAGAGGATGACTCGCATAATAAAAATTCCGGTTCGCTAGCAAAAAGACGGCATGATGATGGTGACGTGGATACATTCCCAGCGTCCGATTCCGACACGTTTGATACGTTCAAGGCACTTTAAACTATGCCCACGGACCCACAATCAGGTAAACCCCGATGCTTATTCGCGTCAACCGACCGAATGGAAACTGCAATTAGTGGCCACTCACAGAAGCAGTAGATTTCCGGCCCACTGCAGTCGGCTCCAAGTGACCTTGAAGAGAGGGATCCGACATTTTCATTTTCAATCTTATCTCCTGAGCTTTTACCACCGACATGAACTCATAAATACCGTGAAGGCGGGCAAAATTGTAACCCGCCCGGCCATCCCAAATGCCTCCCTGCCAAAGATAGACGTACAGAAACCGAAGCGTTGGGCGAAACGGGAGATGGTGGGAAAGGCGTTTGATCCGCCTTGCCACCCGTGTTCGCCACGCTTGAGGTTGAGTGCTTTCCCAATTCCCTCCCCGTTCACCTTCCACCTGCAATCGCG
The DNA here is from genome assembly GCA_043759025.1 of Verrucomicrobiota bacterium. Lineage (GTDB taxonomy): Bacteria > Verrucomicrobiota > Verrucomicrobiia > Opitutales > Opitutaceae > Lacunisphaera. Next base: position 3,780 of record JAYVMJ010000066.1, read on the forward strand.
CTTCCCAGTTTGAATAACGGTTATGTTTCTCGATAAATACACTGATGGACGGGAATGCATAGTGGTCCATTTCCGCCTTCATCCGTCCTGTTGTACCCTGAACGATGATGTGTTCGTGCACCTCGTTGTCACCGCTGTCAGTCGCACCTTGCACGATCTGCTCGTAACGTCCGAGCCGATGCTGAAATAAGCGCAGATTCCAATTCGGGTAGTATGCGTGTTTCAGCCACTGATTCATAAACATGAATCGTCGGTTGATCCAATAACCGGCGCACCCGCTGCCTTCACGTGATATAACGCCTTGAATCTCTTCCGCGGTGCCGGGCAAGAGCACTTCGTCGGCATCGAGGATAAAGACCCATTCGTTCCGGAAAGGAATATTCTCCAAAGCCCAGTTCTTCTTTTTCGGCCATACGCCATTAAAGCGGAATTGCACGACCTGCGCCCCGGCTTTCATGGCGATTTGCCGGGACCCATCTGTGCTCTCGGAATCGACAACAATTACCTCATCCGCCCACGTCACCGACGCGAGTGACCTCGGCAGGTTTCCGGCTTCGTTGCGAATCGGAATCAAAATGGAAACAGGAACCTTCATGCAGTGGGTAATGGGCTTATCGTGAGAAAATCCAAATCTTTCTTTTCCATTCCGCAGACCCTGAAGAACAAAAGCCGGACCGGGAATTTATCCCGGCCCGGCGATCGGAAACTTAATGCCTGGGCAGGACTGTCAGACTGCAGCCACGGCGGAAACCACATTGCTTCCACGCTGTGCGCGGAGGCGGCGATAACCAACCAAGCCCATCAATCCGAGCGCTCCCATGAGACCATACGTGGCCGGCTCCGGCACCGGGCTCATATTGAGGAATGTCACGGTGACTTCAGCCAGCTTAACGAAGGTATTTTCCTTCACCGATGAGGTGGCAGGAAGATCGTTGATGGTGAATTTCACCCACTGGCCATCGATCAAGATCGGGGCCGGTTGGGTAAAGCTCGCTGTAAATACGTCCGGATTTGTGTTTTGCGGCGTATTCACAGTGGCATCGATCCCGAAATCGACAGTCGTAAGCAGAAACGAGCCGACGGTGGGGGAATTCAAGTTGATGTAGAAATCGAACAGCGCATCCGCCGACGACGTTCCAATCCTCGTGATTCCGTTGTAGTAGGTAATTACGCCCAACCCAAAAGTATCGCC
>JAYVMJ010000067.1:0-2040 GCA_043759025.1 Verrucomicrobiota bacterium
CATCCCACACTTTGCATCCTCCTCCCGCCTCTGTGTCGGCCCTCCCTGTCCTCTGTGAAACTGGATTGTCGTTTTTTAGATGTGAAATATTCGGGCTAAGACAATCTTTCGTATCCCTGCGTATGCACATCCCTCCGACCACCCTTTATTTCTTCAACCTCAAGCGCACTTCGAAAATCTTTGGCCAGCGTTTCCCGGTGATAAACAGGCGGTCGCCAGTCGCGTCGTAAGCGATGCCATTCAATACTTCAGTATTTTCATCGCGATCCTGCGCTGACAGCAATCCGCTGAAGTCGATCACGGCCGTGATGCGTCCGGTCGCCGGATCGATTCGGACAACATCGTCGGAGCCCCACACATTGGCCAGAATCGAGCCTTTCACGTACTCCAGTTCGTTTAGCCGTTCCACCGCACGCCCACGCATCCGCACCGTGATCCGCCTCTTTTCCGCAAAGGTTGCTGGATCCAAAAATCGGATCTGGCTCGTTCCGTCACTCATGATCAACAAAACCCCGTCCGTCGTGAGGCCCCACCCTTCACCATGGTAAGTGAATTCGCGTTCCAATTTGAAGTCACCGAGGCCGTAAACGAACGCCTTCTGGTTGCGCCAGGTAAGCTGAAAGAGCTTTCCGCCCAGGAGCGCCAGTCCCTCCGCGAAATATTCCTCCGAAAGTTTCACTTCATTCAACACCGCGCCCGTTTTCAAATCGGTTTTTCGCAAGGAAGATTCCCCGTTTAATCCGGTGCTTTCCAAAAAAAATCCATCGCGATACACCAACCCTTGCGTGAAAGCGCCGCGATCGTGCGGAAACGCATTCACAATTTCGTACGTATAAAGCTGAACAGGCTCTGTCGCGACATCCGCGACTTTCGGCACTGCCGCCGTCTCCTCGTTGCGCGGAAAAACGGAATTATCGAGGACGCCCGTACCGCCGCCACCCGCAAAGGGCCTCGCAGCGTGGCCCGTCGGGACAAATCCGACGACGCCCACCCCCAACAACCAAAGGCAAAATACGGCCGGCTTCATTCCCCTCTGCGTCGATCGGTCTCGGGACCGACACTGCGGGTTTCGCGCACCACGTATTTCCACCGAGCCAGCAGGATACCCAAGACCACTGCAATTGCCCCGAAAACCGCGAGCGTTTGCGCCGAGGAAAACCACGCGCCGCCGGTCGCCGAAAACATCGTCGCCCGAAACGCACGCACCAGAAAAGTCAGCGGCAGCCAGCCGTGCACGCTTTGATAAAACGCCGGCGAAAGCTCGACCGGATAAACTCCGCCCGATGCCGCCAGTTGCAGTCCCAACAACAGCACGCCGAGCAGCCTTCCGAAATTATCCAACACGAGCGTGAGGAGCGTCGTTACGCTCACGAACGTGACCGAACCAATGATTGCGGCCGCCCACACCAGAGGCGGATGGGCGAGGACGATGCCCATCATCCGGAACACAATCATCACCGCCGTCCCCTGCAAGGCGCCGAGCGCGAGCAGCGGCGCGACTTTGACGAACCAACGGGTCAACCGCCACGCGCGCCGGTTGGCGCTGGGCTGCTGGCGCAGCTGGGAAATAAAATTCAGCAGCACCGCCCCCACCCAGAGAAAAATCGCGGCAAAATAAGGCGCGAGCGCCGGCCCGTTGCGCGGCAATGTCGCCATTGCCTCGACCGTGGTTTCCACCGGCGCCGCGAGACGTCCCGCCCGACTGCCACTCGAACCCGCCTGGAATCGCGAGACCGCTTCCTCCAAGCCCGCGGACAATTCCGCCGCCTCTTTTTCCAAACCGCCGTTGCTGTCGTCAAGGATCGCGAGCCTTTGGGTTGCTCCGTCGAGTCCGATCTTCACCGAATCATTGCTATCGTGGAGCCTCGCCACCGCGTGACTGAATCCATCGATGAGGTCCGGCGTCGGCAGCCTCTGGTCGAGCAGGATAAAACCCTTTTCCACCCCGGCGAATCCGCTGACCAGCGGCGGAATCGCCGCGTTGAGCTGCGTCGCACTGTCGTTCAATTGTCCGGCTTGTTCGCTCCCTTTCTGAATCGC
>JAYVMJ010000068.1:0-3174 GCA_043759025.1 Verrucomicrobiota bacterium
ATCAAAAAGTGAAACTGAAAAACGAAACCGATGTGTTCCCCGCGCGCCGCGGTTCGGTCGATGTCGCTGCTATTGGACATCAGTTCGTCGCCGATCCAAATGGATCCATCGTTTGGCTGGTCCAGCAAACCGAGCAGATAAAGCAGCGTGCTTTTCCCGCAACCGGAGGGTCCGACAATGGCCGTCACATGTCCGGGCAGGGCCTCAAACGAAACGCCGCGCAAGACGTGAACCCGACCCTCGCCCTCACCGAGATACCGATGGAGATTTTCGCAACGAAGCGCCGGCCTTTGATTGTTCTTCTCCATGGCGATTACTGCGACGTACCGCGAATAATATCACCCGGCTCCAAACGGGCGGCCCGGCGGGCGGGAATGAGCGCGGCAGTCATCACCACCACGATCGCGCAGACCGTCGCCTCCACGTAATGCGAAAGCGCATAATGAACTTGAAACGTTTCGGTGGTAAAAATGCCGGTCAGATTAATTTTAATTTTCGAAACCAAATAGGTCACCGCGAGGCCGAGAATCCAACCGCCCACGGTGCCAACGATCAGTACGATCGCGCCCAGCCACAGAAAAATCCGCGAGATGTCGACGCGAGTGTATCCCATCGAACGCAAAATCGCGATTTCCTTGGTTTTCTCGATCACCAGCATCGCGAGCGTGTTAAACATGCCGAGACCGGAAATGAGGATGATCGTGGAAACCGTAAGCGCAGCGGAAATTTGCAGCGCTTGAAACGCGTTCAACCAGGTTTTCTCGCGGACCTGCCAGCTTTGTGCGCCGTGTCGGAGCACTTCTGACATCTGGATGGCATCCTCCGGCGCGCGATCCTTGTCGAAGAGAGAAACCTGCAGAAAGGAAGCGCCACTGCTTTTCTTCAGCAACGAGCGGGCCTCGGTCAGGTGAATATAAATCCGGACCTTGTCGATGTCGCGCACCCCCGTCTCAAACAAGGCGGACACCCGGTAACGACGACGTTCGGTGCCGGCCTGGAGAATAAGCGAATCGCCGGGTACAACCTGCAATAGCTCGGCCAATGCCTTGCCCATCAGCATACCCTGGGGCGCATCGCGAAAATTATCCAGCGAACCGCTGCCACGAACAATCTGCGACCCCAGATCCGAAACGCGCAGCTGATCATCGAGGACGATACCATACACCTTCGCCGACTCATTCTTGAATGAACTGTCTGCAATCACCGCTCCTTCCAGCACGGTTGAAACTGCGGCGACATTCTTGAATTGAAGCAACGCCTTGGTGAGCAGTTTCGGATCCTCCACGCCTTCAATGTATTTTCGCGCGGAACGGTCGCCGGCGACGTCAAATTTACTTACATCCGCGTTGTGACCTGCGGCACGCATGACGAACATCGTGTCCTGAAATTTATCCTCGATGCGGATCGCACCGTCGGTCCCGAGAATCGTCTTGATGAAAAACTGCTCAAAGCCGCTCGTCTGAGCCTGGGTAACAATGAAAAAGCCGATGCCGAAAATAATTCCGGCCAGACTCATCAGCATGGAGCGCTTTCGCGCCGTGAGGAAACGAAAGGCAATGCGGAGATTAGTGGACGTCGACACGAGCGCAGCTTCGGGAGAAATTACTCCGGCACAATCTGGGTTTTCACCCGTTCACCTGCATGAAAACGATCCTGCTGATCGGTGATGACCAGATCGCCTTCCGTAAGCCCCGAGGTGATTTCCGTGAGATTCATGCTGCCGTAGCCCTTTTCGACTTTGCGCAATTCGACTTTGTTCCCGTCCAGCACATAGACATATTTGTCCACCAACGCCCGCGTCGGGATCAAAAGCGCGTTGTCGCGCTGGGCGAGGATGATCGTCATCTCGCCGGTGGTTCCCGGCACCAATACGTGACCTTCGGGCATCGCGACGTCCAAATAAACCGAGTAACGCAACGTGGTTGGATCTGCGGCGGGAAGAACCTTGGAAATAACCGCGTTATATTGATCGTTACCATAGGTCAGGAACCGCACCGTCGCCTTCTGTCCCACCTTCACGCCCTTGAAATTTTCTTCGCTCAACTTTCCTTCCACGGTACGGCCGACCGCGATGAAGTCTGCGATCGGGGTGTTGCGATCGATCAAGTCCCCGACCCGCGCCAGGACGGCGGTGATCACACCATCGGACGGTGCCGTGATGGTCATTTTTGATTTTTCCAGCTCCTTGGCACGGAGGCTGTTTTCCCAATTTGCCAACAGGAGTTTATTATTGGTCTCATCCAATTCCATCGTTTGTTCCAACTGCTGGTGAAGCCGCTGTTGCTTGGCAAATTCGCCCGCCGGATAGGAACCCGCCTTCATTTGCCGCTCATAATTGTCGAGGGTATCCTTGGAATTCAGCACCGTCGCGCGATAGGTCGAACCCAGCTCAACTTTTTTCCTGGCCGCGGTGATTTCGTTCTTGAGCCGTTCGATCTCGAGATCGACATCGGCTGTATCGATTTGAATGAGCGCCTCATTTTTGAACACATGCTTGCCGATTTCGAGTTCGCTCGATTTCACCCGCCCCGAGACATCGCTCTTCAGCTCACCATCGAACTCCGCCTTTACTTCCACCGTACCCGGAACCCAGCTGACCGATTTCCCGCGCGTGACGGGTCGCACGAAAGCCACCGGACGCGTAAAGTAGGAAACGATATAATAGATCACGACAGCCACCACCAGCGCCGCTGCCACTCGCAGCAGCCAATTGGCGGGGGACGGCTTTGGGGGGCTCATGATTGCGGAAGGTTGGCCACTGCCGGATCGCCTACCACAGTGCCGAGAAATTCTCCCACTTTGATCAAATAGTCACTGCGCGCGGTGATGGCGTTGATCTGAGCATCGTAGAGAGTGAGCTGGATCTGACTGACCTCCGCCTCGGATCTCACCCCACGCTTGAAGTCATCACGCGCCGTCTGGAGGTAGCCCGTATTTGAAACCAATAAGCGGTCGTAAACGACCATGTTTCGGGCGGCAAAATTAATCAACTTCACCTGGGTCTGCGCGTCCTGCGCCAGCCGCTCGGTGACCTGCAGGTAATTATTTTCCAGCCGCCGGCGACCGGCGAGCGTGCTCCGCACGATCGAACGCGAGGCAAACCCATCGAAGATCGCCCAATTCAGGGAAAAACCACCGTAAATGGAAGCCACCGAATAGTTCAGGCCCTGCCCG
>JAYVMJ010000069.1:0-7647 GCA_043759025.1 Verrucomicrobiota bacterium
CCTTTCAGCGACGCAGTTGCTTTCGACTGCACCACGGTCTCTGCCTCCGCGGCGGTAATGACTTTCACATTCTGAGTTCATGGTTTCATGGACGCACGAGCCACGGCGACCCCGCCGTGGTTCGCTCGTCAACCACAGCGGGGTCGCTGCGGCTCCAGCAAACAGAGTGTCGTCTATTGTCATTCTGAGTGCGAAATGTGCGGGTTAGCCCGCGTCGGGCAAATAAACCTTCACCAGCTCTGTTCCAACGCGCAGGGCCGTCGCTTGCGACGTGCCGTTTCTCGCGTGCGAGGCCGGCACAAGCAGATCTCAAGCGATTGATTATCCGTGCTCATCCGTGGAATCAGTGGTTTCAGCGGCGGAGCGCAATTGATCACAGCCGTTCAAACCAGGCTCATCGGATCCACGTCGAGCACTTGAATCACGTCATCGGGCCATTTGATTTCGGCCTGCAACTTCACGAGCTCGGGCACAATTTTCGTCGCGCGCGCGCAGAAATACCAAATCTGAAATCGATACTCGTCCTTCACCTTCTCGATGGGTGCGGGCGTCGGCCCCCGAATTTCCACCAGTGCGCCGAGCTTCGCCTCCACTTGTTTCACCCAATGCTCGGCGAAAAATTTAATCTTCTCCGGATTTTTCCCGCGGAAAATATGGTGGATGAGATGACGGTACGGCGGGTAATCAAATTTCTTCCGCATCGCGAGTTCCCCTTCGGCGAATCCGTTGAAGTCGGCGTGGCGCGCAAACTGGATCGCGTCTGATTGCGGCGAGAAGGTTTGCACCACGACCTCGCCAGCCCGGTCGCCCCTCCCCGCCCGGCCCGCGACCTGCACCAGCAATTGGAAGGTGCGCTCGTTGGCCCGGAAATCCGGCACGTGCATCGACATGTCGGCGTCCACCAGTCCGACGAGCGTCACGTTCGGAAAATCCAGCCCTTTTCCGATCATCTGCGTACCGATGAGAATATCGATTTTGCCCGCACGAAAATCACCGAGGATTTGCCGAAACAGATGTTTCTTCGACATCGTGTCCGTGTCCATGCGTTCGAGCCGCGCGCGCGGGAGGACGCGCCGCACCGCTTCCTCGACGCGTTGCGTGCCCATGCCTCGCCAGCGAATATCCGGCGCGGCACACGCGGGGCACACCGCCGGCGCACCGCGCAAATGCCCGCAGAGATGGCACTTCAACGTTTCATCGGCCCGGTGATACGTCATCGAAACGCTGCAATGCGGACACGGCTCCACATGCCCGCATTTCCGGCATTGCATGCTCGACGAGTAACCGCGCCGGTTGATGAACAGAATGATCTGCTCCTTCCGTTCAAACCTGCGGTGCATGTGGTCGACGAGCAGCCGCGACAGCGTCACTAATCCCCGCTGGCGCATCACCTCGATGCGCATGTCCACGACGTGAATATCGGGCAGTTTTTTGTCGTCCACGCGTTTCTTCAGCTCGTCGAGCCGGTACTTTCCCGAGCGAACGTTGGCAAAGGATTCCAGTGAAGGCGTCGCCGACCCGAGCAGGCACACCGCACCGGCCAGTTTCGCGCGATAAACGGCGACGTCGCGTCCGTGATAACGCGGCGTCTCGTCCTGTTTGTAAGCGGGTTCGTGTTCCTCATCGACGACGATCAGCCGCAGGTCCTTCACCGGCGCAAAAACCGCCGAGCGCGCGCCCACCACGACGCGGGCTTGTCCGCTCGCGAGCGCCGTCCAACCATCGAGCCGTTCGCCTTCGCCCAGATGACTGTGCCAGACAACCGTCTTGTAGCCGGCTGACTCGAACCGTCCGCGCAACCGTGCCACGGTTTGCGGGGTCAACGCGACTTCCGGCACGAGGTAGATCGCGCTCCCGCCCGACTTGAGCACCTGTTCGACTGCGCGAAGATAAACCTCGGTTTTCCCCGAGCCGGTAACGCCGTGCAGCAGATGTACCGCAAATTTTTCCTTCGTCAGGCTCTCGCCCACCGAGTTCACCACCGCCGCCTGCTCTTCATTCAACTTCGGCGGCAGGCCCGCGACGATTTCGCCGCCCGTCCAATTATCCGCATAAGCGACGCGTTCCACCGCGCGCAGTTCCTCGCGGACCCAACCCCGCTTGATCAAGGCCACCACCACCGCCGCGGTGAGATCAAGGCGTGAAAGGACGAGCGATTTTCTGACCGGGTGAAATTGCTGTTTGAGAAACTCGCAGAGTCGCGCTTGCTGCGGCGCTTTTTTGGTGAGCGCCGCCAGCTCGGCCACGGAAACGGCGTGGACGAGGCTCAGATATTTTTCTGTTTTCAACCGCGCGCCATCGCGCACCGCCCCCGGGATCATCGCTTCCAACACGCTCTCCATCCGCGCCGCGTAATAACTCTGCATCCAACGCGCGAGTTCAATGAGATCGGCCGTCAACGCCGGGAAATCATGGACCACGGCGCTCACCAGCTTGAGTTTTCCCGGCGGACAATCCGGCGTGGCGTTAAGCTCCATCACGAGCCCCAAATGCAGCCGGTGAACGATCGGAATTCGCACCAACGACCCGGACCGAACCGACGCGACCAGCGTCTCCGGCACCTTGTAGTGCAGAAGCTTGTCAAAACCCGCAAGTGGTTGAACGCCGACGATCATCGTGCCCAGTGAGGCCGGTCGACCCGGCGAAGCAACGCGTTTTGTGGCAGAAACGCTTGCACGGGGTTTGGGGAAATCTTTTACCTCAAACAATAGTAACCTAATAGGTTACTATTGTTTGAATCGCGACTCTCGCCCTTCACGAGCGCGGGAACAGGCACCCCCGACGTTGGGGCCCATTCGCCGATTTCCGTCCAAGGTTACGGGTTGACACCCTGAAACTGCCGCGACGACATACCACCAGTGAGTGACAACCTCCCGCGAGAAAAATTCCAAGCCTACCTGACCCAAAAGGGATTGCGGGTGACCAACCAGCGGGTGGCAATTTTTGACGCGGCCTTCGCGCAAAAGGAGCACTTCACCGCCGAACAGCTGCTCGACCATGCCCGGGCCATCGACGCTTCGGTTTCGCGCGCCACCGTTTACCGGACGCTGCCGCTCATGACTGAGAGTCAGATTTTGCGCGAAGTGGATATCGGCACCGGCGAAAAATATTACCGGCCGGCGACGAGCAACAGCACGCAGGTGGCGCAGGTGGTCTGTGTCGACTGCGATAAAATTTTCGAAATCAGCGCGCCGTTCATGGAGTGGTATGGCAGCACGGTTTCCCTCAAGCTCGGCCTCAAACCCATTTCGCAGCGCCTGCAGGTCAGCGCGCAATGCATCGCGTTCCGGCAGGCCGGTCGCTGCCCCAATCGCACCAAGAAGAAGTAACCATGGCCAAAACGTCGAAATCGGATCCGCAGTTCGAGATTGGATTTTATGAAGCCGTGCACCGCCGGTGTCCGGATTACGTCGATGTCGTCGGTTTGCTCGGCGGGTTGTATACGAAGGCCGGCCGGATCGCGGAGGGGTTGAAGATGGATCGCAAACTGGTGCGTTTGGAACCCAAGAATCCTACCGCCCACTATAATCTGGCGTGCAGCCTCGCCCTTTGCAAAAAACGCCCCGATGCCCTGCGCTCGTTGAGCAAGGCCGTCTCGCTTGGCTATGACGATCTCGACTGGATGGAACAGGATCCGGATTTGGAAACTTTGAAAAACGATCCGGAATTCAAGAAACTGCTCGGCCAGTTAAAGCCCCAGAGCTAAGCGTGTCCACGTACCTCGTCACCGGCGTTGCTGGCTTCATCGCTGCCCGCACCACGCAATTATTGCTGGACGCCGGCCACACCGTGATTGGCGTGGACAATCTTAACGACTACTACGATGTGCGATTGAAGGAATACCGGCTGGCGCAGTTGAGCGGCCGGCCGAACTTCCATTTTTCGCGCACCGACATCGAGCAACTCGTCGCGGTGGAATCACTGTTTGTCCGACACAAATTCGACGCCGTGCTCAACCTCGCCGCGCGCGCCGGCGTCCGCTACAGCCTGGAAAATCCGTTCGTCTATCTCGCCACCAATGCGCAAGGCACGCTCAACCTGCTCGAGTTGATGCGCCGGTACGGCGTGAAGAAACACATCATGGCGTCGAGCTCCTCGCTCTACGCCGGACAGAAAATGCCGTTCAACGAGGAGCTCCCGGTCAACACGCCGATCTCGCCTTACGCCGCCTCGAAAAAGGCCGCCGAGGTGATGGCGTATTCGTATCATCACCTTTACGGCATTGATTCGACCATTCTCCGTTACTTCACCGTTTATGGCCCGGCCTCGCGACCGGATATGGCTCATTTGCGTTTCATGAAGTGGATCGACGACGGCACGCCGCTCCAGCTGTTCGGTGACGGTTCGCAATCCCGCGATTTCACGTATGTCGATGATATCGCCCGCGGCACGATCGCGGCGCTGCCGCTGCCCGGTTACGAAATCATCAATCTCGGCGGCGGCCGCAATCCCGTGATGATCACGACGATCATCGAAAAACTGGAGATTTTGCTCGGCAAGAAAGCAAATTTCGACCGCAAGCCAATCCACGCGGGCGACATCAGGGAAACGTGGGCCGACATCGCAAAAGCCGACCGCCTGCTCGGATGGAAGCCGGAAACAACGCTCGATGAAGGCATGAAACGGAGTGTCGATTGGTACCGGGCGAATCACTCCTGGCTGAAGGATTTGAAGTATTAGTCGGTTGGTTCCTCGCCAAGCCCGCAATTCATTCAATCCCGTAGCCGAAAGGCGTCCCGCCTGTCAGGTCCCAACTGGAGGCGGGAGTATCAGTCCTGCGCGGCATGGGCCACGCGCTCCTTTCAAAACGCGGGACGGGAGTCCTGCCTCCACTCAAGCGATTTCATCCCAAACCCACAGGCCGGAGGCCCGTGGCTACGCCGCAATAAGATGCATCCAATACCCGATCACTTCAGCGCCGAGAAATCCGTCGGCGCGAGAAACACGGACGCCGGAGTGTGGACAAGGATTTTGCCGTTCTCCTCTGAGGCGTTGCGGACCTTGATCCATTCGGGATCAGCTTGGAAAGCGGCCCAGTTTTTCGCAGCAGCTTCACGGCTATCGTGGACCAGGATGTAAATGAGCGTATGTCCCGCGCCTTTGTCGGCGTCGAGCGGATGCCAGTATTCAAAACTGATAAGATCATGACGCTTGAAAATCTCGTCGGTGTGGTCGCGGAACCGCTGGTCGAGGGTATCAAGTTTGCCTTCGTTCGTCGTGTAGGTGCGGAGCTCAAACACATGCGGACCGCCCGAAAGCGTGTGCGGGGGTTTCGAGAAATCGGCGAGCGCCATGTAGGTCGACGACACGCTATCAACGATGCGACCATTCGCCTCGCTGGCTTTCTGGACCGCCTGCCATTCCGGATCCGCGGAAAAGGCCTTCCACGATTCCGTGGCCATTTCCCGGGTGCGATGCTCCAAAATATAATAGAGTTTATTGCCATCCTTCGCGTCCAACGGCGTCCAATAACCGACGTTCACCATGCCGTGTTTCTCAAACAGCTTGCAGGTATGATCGCGAAAGCGCGCCAGCAATTCCGGGAGTTTTCCCTCGTGGGCCGTATAAACCCGCAATTCAAAAACCGGCGCCGGCGGCAACGCGGCCGAAAAGCCCGTGACGGCGAAGGAACCGATCAGCGCAAGACAGAAGAGAGCAAAAACTTTTTTCATGAGGTATGATTATGGGGAAACGAACGCGACGAAGGTTTAGACATGACGCAGATTTGCCGGGAAATCCAGCGAAGGATTGAGCTAACAGAAGACAAAAATGGAAAGCAAAGCCGTGCGCGACGAGCGCGACACCAGCCTGGTAATCCCGTCAGATACCTATTCGCTGCGCGATCGTTGCCAAACTCAACAGCCCTATTTCTTATCCTTTTCGCCCTCACCGGTTGTTTCATCCAAGATTCCAAGTTCCTCTGACGTAGGGTTGCGGTCGAGATGTTCCAATACGGTCCGAACAACAACCGACTCTTCCGAAATTAACGGAGAAGATTCCAACGCTTTTTGCACCACAGCGAGAATGCCAGCCGCTTCGGATTCCGTGAGTTTCTTATTTTCTCCTGATTTTCCGTCGAGATAATGCTTTAACCTGAGCCGGGCCAACTCAATCAGGACCAACGGGCGCTTTGAGCCAGCTGAGACAGCTTCTTCCAAAGAACTCATCGCTGCAGCAGCATCCCCCGACTCGGCCTGAACAAGAGCAAGAGAGGCGACAAGCCGCGCACTTCGATCTCCTTGGCTCAACGCACGAGTAAGGATGGTCAACGCTTGCGCACGATATAACGGCAATAAATCCGGGAAGTCGCGCTCCACCGCTTTAAGCACCAATCGATTCCACTCACCTTTGATCCAGCCGATCTCCTCAGAATCAGCCCGATGCAGCTTAAACGATGGAGGATCAGGAATTGGCCACGACCACTTCACAGGCTTGCTAGCGGCGAGCGGCAGACAATCACTCAACGCATCGCGACAGTCCGAATAATCGAGGCCAAAACAGGACTCGAAGCTCCCCTCGGTAGGCGGGTGCCGGGATGATTCGAGCGCAAATCGCCAAAACGCTTCCGCATGCTTACCGTTGTCGGAGAAGAGTGCCCATCGCACAAATAGCTCCGCTTCCGAATGCCATAGCCTCACATAACGCGGGTCTTTGTTCGACGGGGGCGGTCCGCGAAGGATTTCCTCAAGCGGCAAGAGTGGTCTCGGTGCTTCCGGGTCGCGCCGCACGGCCCGCCAATCGTCCATTGTCAACCCCGTATCAGGGAGTGAAGCAGTGCCATCATTGGTTTCACCTGTGGCTTCGAAAGTGGCGGCTAATCCGGAGACGATACAGGATAGCATTCCCGACCGCCGAGCCAACAATTGATAGTCGACGTACTCCGCAGAAAGCGTGAACCGCAGGTAATCAGGAATGGGATCATCGACAATGCGCTCGCCCCATTTTTGACCTCGAAAAGGATTGGGACGATCAGCAGCCGGTGCTTCTGATTGCGCGTTCGGATCGATAATCAAGTACGTCGCCGTCAAGTCCCCTCCCGACACCCGCAGATGCGCAATGGTCGGAGCAGAATTTGAGATGTCGTGCATGAGCTCGGACATCTCCTTCGAAATGGTCTTTGCGAGTTTGGGCGGTACAAGAATCAGAAGCTCGGGCTCCCCCTGCCTGAACTTCTCCGGCACCAATACCGCAAACTCGGCTTTGCTCCGAATATAACGACCGACAAAGCCTTTTGTGACTTCACTGCTACAAGCGGACAAAACATACAGGCCGGGAAGTTCGCCATAGAACCAGGTGGTCGTTCCACCCACCACGAGAAAGGGCGGTAACCGTACAGTGGCTCCGGAGATTAATTCCGGACGAACAATCGAGGCGGCCCCAGCGAAGTGGGTGCAGCCCGCAGCCAGCGCGATCAGTAGGACTATTTTGATTGTGCGCATCACGGCGTGGGCGTGGGCGCTTTCCGCCGAGCCACTTCGAAAAGCAAATCAAGTGAACGATCGTAGACGAAATATCTACCGCGATCGTTGACGGTATCAGCCAAAAGAAGAATTCGATTGTTTCCCTCATCCCAGTTCAAGAGATGGATCGTGCGATGCTGTAATTTTCTCCGCAGAATGGCGTCAATCGACGCCGAACTTGGCGCGG
>JAYVMJ010000070.1:0-4091 GCA_043759025.1 Verrucomicrobiota bacterium
TTCGCCGTCCAACATGACGCGGAACTTCCACTGGTTCGGCGCCTTCGCGCGCTTGAAACCGGGCATTACGCTGAAACAGGCCCGCGCGCAAATGGACGCCATCGGCAAGCGTATCGCCGCCGATTTTCCCGACTCCAACAAGGGCTGGAGCGTCAGCGTGGATCTTTTTTCCGAAACGATCGTCAACAAGCGGCTGAGCCAATCCCTGTATGTCCTGCTCGCGGCCGTGGGCATGGTGCTCCTCATCGCCTGCGCCAATCTCGCCAATCTCTCACTGATGCGCGTCGTCGGTCGCGAACGCGAGATCGCCATTCGTCTCTCGCTCGGAGCCGGCCGTTGGACGCTCGTGCGCCAGTTCCTGACCGAAAGTCTTTTGATCGCCGTTATCGGTGGCGCACTGGGATTGATCGTTGGTCAGGCCACCGTGAGTGGCCTGAAAGCCGTCATGCCGCCGTACGCGCTACCCTCCGAAGCAAACGTGACGCTCGATGGACGGGTGCTGCTTTTCTCCTTCGGGCTAACCTTGCTGACCGGCGTTATCGTCGGGCTTTTTCCCGCGCTGCAAGCCGGCCGGCAATCGCTGACCAATTCCCTCAAACAGGGTGGCGTAGGCGGCAGCGCCGGCGCCCACGCCCGCGTGCGCAGCGCCCTTGTCGTCGCCGAGGTGGCGCTCGCGTTTGTTCTTCTGGCCGGTGCCGGGCTGCTGATTCGCAGCCTCGGCAAAATCAGTGAAGTCGATCCAGGCTTCGACGCGACCAATGTACTCACCTTTAACCTGCCCGTTTCCGACAAACGTTTTCCCAACGCCACTGCGGTCAACACCTACCTCCGCCAAATCAATGCGCGCCTCGCTTCACTGCCGGGCGTAACCAGCGTCGCGGTAACTTCCGCCGCGCCGATGCAGGGTTGGGGCTACGGCATGCCTTTCCAGATTGCCGACCAAAAGACCGTCGACCGCGCCAATCGTGCAGTCTGTTACTTTAAAATGGTCAGTGCATCCTACTTCAAAACCATCGGCATGCATCTTCGCCAAGGCCGACTCCTCGCCGATCCGGACTTGCACGGCGCGCCGCCGGTTACCGTGATCAACGAAACCATGGCTAAAAAATACTGGCCCCAAGGCGACGCCGTGGGAAAGCGCATCCTCGTGCAGGAAATCGTTCCGGGCAAAACCGCGCTGGGGGACGAGATCCCCTGGGAAGTGGTCGGCGTCGTCGCCGACGAAAAGGTTCATGGCCTCGACGACACGACCAATCCGTCCGGCATGTATGTGACCAACGAACAAAGCCCCAATTTGGACTATCTCACCGGGATGATCCACAGTTCCACGGACACCGCGCTGTTGCGCGAAGCGGTGAAAAAAGCGGCGCACGAGATCAATCCCGATCAGGTCCTGCCGGACATGAAGACGCTCGAAACCATCAAAGCCGAATCGATGGGCGACAACCGCTTTCGCGTCCTGCTGCTCGGCATTTTTGCCGGCGTATCGCTGTTGCTTTCGGCGATCGGCATCTACGGCGTAATTTCCTATTCCGTCAGCCAGCGTACGCGCGAGATTGGTATCCGCACTGCCTTGGGCGCGACGCGCGGTAACGTCCTCCGGCTTATTCTCCGGCACGGCATGGGCTTGTCCTTTCTCGGCCTGCTCCTCGGCGTGGCCGGAGCCTTCAGCGTCAACCGACTCATGGCATCGCTCCTTTTCGGCATCGATGACCGCGATCCAGTTACGCTCGCCTTCGTCGCTGTTATCCTCGGTGCGGTGGCCCTCTGGGCCTGCCTGATTCCGGCGCAACGCGCTACGAAAGTGAATCCGGTGGACGCGCTGCGGTCAGAATAGCGGCGACAAAATCTTTCCTGACTTACTGCGGCGGCGCTGAACCGGAACCGCAGCGATGCTCCAACAATCGTTTCGTGCACCGGTTCAGGAATTTTTCCAACGACGTGGCTTGATCCACGATCAAACCGTCATCCATGAAAAGCGGTTTCCCGCATTGCGCGCAACGCGTGTACATGCCCACCAGTTTCTCGTCGGGAACTTCCGGACTCTTTTTTCCCTTTTGCGGAGCGCTCGGTTGTTTCGAGCGAAGAGCGGAAGCGAGAACCTGAATCGTCATGACTCCTTCATGTGTTCAATTGAACGCGTCAGTCAATCGCCCGGCCAAGGAAAAATCACCTAGGAAATTCCCCTTGGTTAACGAAACCGAAAAAAGCATTCCCGCGCATGAAATCATCGTAAATTTCGCAACAAGGAAACCATTTGGCACCCTGAGAATTTCAACAGCAGGCACTGTTGATCCCACGATTGCATTTCGCGGCAGACGATTACCGCAAACAATTTGCCGGAAACAATCCCACTACTCTCGCAAATTAGCGCGACGAGCCCGCCACCGACCACGAATAATCCTCTTCTCGTATCGCGCAGCCTTTCATCGATCCTCCATTCGAGCGTGATTATTTGGTGAGTCAGTGTAGTCAAAGAGATCGATTGCTTCTAAATATATGCCCCGCTCTTTCGATCGCGCCGCATGCGCGACAAAATTAATTCCCGCAACACCGTTGATATTTCTCAGACGCCGCGTCGCGTCTGCTCTGGGCGCGTTGGCGGTCGTGGTGTTTTTTCGCCCACTTTGCGTAGATGCAGCGGAATCGATCGCCCTCAGTTCCACGGCCGCACCGGATTACGTCCGTCCGCTCGACGCCAAGGGCCAGCCGAAACCGGAGACTTATATTTTCTTCCAGGGAAATTTCATGGGCGGCGCCACCCGTGATGCCGCTCAGGCCAAAACGACCTTCACCGACGTCACCCGTTTGTTGGCGGAGAACCTGACGAAACAAAGATACTATCCCACCAAGGATATTCCATCCGCCGATCTCCTCATCATGGTGCACTGGGGCACAACGATGACTTACGAGGATCCCGAAAAGGATTCCGCCATCGACGCGAGAAACACCGCCCTCGCCGACTACACCGCCGCCGTCAAAGCTGGGGAAATGGCGGACGCCGGTCCGCTCAATCAATCGCTCGCTGAGCAGGAAAACACCGAGAATACCGCGCAAGGTTTCATCAATCGCAACGCCGCCCTGCTCGGCTACAAACGTTCACTTGATCGGGAAAGAAAGAAGATCATGTCCAGTCCCGAGGAACTGACGATGAATCTGGAACTGAACGAAGACCGCTACTTCGTCGTGCTGATGGCTTACGATTATCAGTACATGAAAAAAGAGCACAAACGCCACCTGCTATGGGTGACGCGACTCAGCATCCGTTCGATCGGCAACAACTTTCCCGATGCGCTTTCGGCGCTGACGGTTGCGGGCGGCGATGTTTTCGGCCACCAACTCGCCGGACTCGAGCGGGTAAAAGTTCCCGCCAACACCGGCCACGTGACGTTGCATGAAATGAAGATTCTCGGCGAGGTTGACGGCCCTCCGTCCGCTGCAGCCAAAGCCGCCAAGTAACAAGCCTGCCAGCCGATCAGACACGAGACTGACAGCGGCGGTTAAGGTCGGGCGCTTTATCCTAAAACGCCGCTCAGGATTCACGATTGCCGCAAAGGCCGGTTAACTATGCTAACCGGCGAGTTGATGACAACGCGCGAACGCGCATGGCCGAATGATCGTAAGCTTACAACTTGGACGTGACGACAGCGTGCGCGGAATCAGGTAGAGTTGGGGGATGGAAAAATCAACCAACGGAGAAACCCGCCAGGGACGACGAGGACGAAGGCACCGGTCGCGACGCGAGCGCGCTCAATTACTGAGCGAGTATCGGGCGAGTGGATGGACGCAGGAGCGATTTGCCTCAACCCCATCACCCCACACCATGAGTGACATCGCCTACCAACTAATGAGCGCCCCAAACCAGTGCACCTTCCTCAATGGACGCAGCACGTTCCTGGAGTTTCATCCCGACCCGGAGCACACCTTCGGCTTCGCCGTCGCGCAATTGATCAACTACAGCACCGAACCACTCCCGGCCGAACGCGGTCTGCCGCCCATGCAACGCCTCAACCTGGCCTTTTCCACCGCTGACGCCACGATCACCGGTTGGCGCTTGACCCACATCGCTGATGCCCTGCGCACCAGCCGAG
>JAYVMJ010000071.1:0-3451 GCA_043759025.1 Verrucomicrobiota bacterium
CGGGATAATTGGTACGACAAAATGAGAGCGGTTCCCAGCCGTTGCATACCGGCATCTTGAGTTCGCTCACGATCAAGTTTGGATGCATGCTGGTGAGGGCGAGTTGCGCGGCGAGGCCGTTTTCCGCCGCGATTACTTGATAGCCGCTCAAGTCGGAGAAATGAGACGACGAAATCTCGAACCTCTCTGGAATCGTCCACCACCAATATTTGCGGTGGGGATAATTCTTCGATTGCGGTGCCCGTCATGGCACCACTGGAGGCATTGTCGTGTCGGTTGATCATGCGTTGTTCCATTGCCGCTTCCGTGCCGAATCCAGCGAATAGCCTTCGAGTTTACTTTAGAAGGAGTTGCGGATTTTACTCGATCGACTTGGGTCTTGATCTGGTCGCCATGCTTTCCAGCGACCGGTAAATTACTTATCACTTATGCGAGATCCCGCCCAAATTTTTCGTCGGCGCTTTGCCGGACTGCTTGCGCTTTTGGTTATCGCGGTGCTCGCGAGTCTGGGGGTGGCTTTTGTGGTGTCGCATGAGGCGGCACGTGCGCTCAACCACCTGGCGAGCGTCGAACTGGAAGCGGCCCAACTGGCCCGGCAGTTCCGCGGGTTGGTGGATGATCTGCATGGCGCCTTGTTGCGCATCGGCACCGATTCGGCGGAGGACAGTGCGGCGGTCATCCAGCAACGCCGGGCAAAACTCACCAGCTGGCTCGGTGCCCGCATGGTGGAAGCGGACAGCCCGAGAGAACGGGTGATCTTGAACCAACTTTCGCACGAGGTGCGTTCCTACTTCCTGAAACTTGACGCGGTCGCCGCCCGGTCCGCCGGTTATGCCGCACCGCTGGATCGTGACACCGTGCTCATGTTCGATGACAACGCCAACCGCCTGCAAAGCATGGCCGACGATTATGCCGCCGTGCATGATGCTGAACTGCGCCGGTTGTTGAAAGTGTCGCTCGCGTCGGTCCGCGAAATGAGGAATTTGGTGTTCATCTGCCTCGCGCTCTTAATTGCCGCGATCGGCGTGGTGGTGCTGCTGCTCTATCGTGAAGTGGTGAAGCCGCTGCGGGTCCGGTTATTTGAGAGTGAATCGCTGCTCGCTCAGCGCGAAAAACTCGCCGCGCTCGGCACCCTGGCGGCAGGCGTAGCGCACGAAATCCGCAATCCGCTGACGGCGGTCAAGGCCCGGCTATACACGCTCCGCCGCCACGCCCCCGCGCCAGAGGCGGCGGAGGACGTGAAGGCCATCGCCCGGGAAATCGACCGGCTCGAACGCATCGTGCGTGACGTGCTCGGCTACGCCCGTCCAGCTGATCCCCAAATGGGGCAGGTCGAGTTGGCTGCGTGGCTGCGGGAATTCGCCGCGTTTATCAAACCGGAGCATGATGCGAAGCGCGTTTCGCTAGCGGTCGAAGCCGATCTGCCGCTCGCCGTGCGCGCCGACGCCGATCAGCTCCGGCAAATATTGCTTAATCTCGCCCGCAACGCGCAGGAGGCTTTCGACGGCAAACCCGGGTATATCGTGTTCAAGTTGTGGCGGGAGCGTTCGCTGCTGCGCGGCCATCTCGGCGAGGTGGCGGTTCTGAGTGTCACGGACAACGGTCCGGGAATTCCTGTCGAGCTTCAACCGCGCCTCTTTGATCCCTTCTTCACGACCAAAGCCGCCGGCACCGGTCTCGGGCTCTCGATCGTGGCCCGGCTCGTCGAGCAGCAAGGTGGCGAGATCGTTTTCCAATCCGCCCCCGGCGTCGGCACCCGTTTCTCCGTGCGCTTGCCACTCGTCGGGGAAGGCCGGTAGATTTCTTAAATTGAGCGACACCATCCACCGCATTTGCCTGATTGACGACGATGTCGCCGCGCGCGAGGGAATCGAGCGCGTGCTCGCTGCGGAAGGTTACGAAGTGTCAAGTCAGCCTGACGGCCGGGTCGGCCTCGCGGCCGCGCTCGAAGAGGATTTCGATTGCGTGCTGACGGACTTGCGAATGCCGGGCGTTTCCGGTTTCGAACTGATCGACACCCTGCACGAGGAACTGCCCAACCTGCCGGTGATCCTCATGACCGCGCATGGTACCACCGAGACGGCCATCGAGGCGACGCGGCGTGGAGCCTTTGACTATATTCTGAAGCCATTTGAAATGGAGGAACTACTGCTGGTTGTCGCGCGGGCCGCCGATGCGGGTCGCCGCGGACGAACGAAAGTGGGTCTTGCCGGCGAGATGTCACCCGAGATCGCGCTCGTCGGCCAGAGCCGCGCGATGCAGGCCGTGTACAAGGAAATCGGGCGCGTGGCCGGAAAGCCGGTGAGTGTTTTGATCCTGGGCGAGACTGGTACGGGCAAGGAACTCGTGGCGCGCGCTCTCTGGCAGCATGGGGACCGGAAAGCCAAGGCGTTCGTGGCGGTCAACTGCGCCGCGATTCCGTCGAACCTCCTCGAAAGTGAATTGTTTGGTCACGAACGGGGCGCGTTCACCAGTGCCGACGCGCGGCGGATCGGCCGTTTCGAACAAGCGGACGGCGGTACGCTTTTTCTCGATGAGATCGGCGATCTCTCGCTAGAGACGCAGGCCAAATTACTGCGCGTGTTGCAGGAGCGCGTGATCACCCGCGTTGGCGGACGGGAAACGATTCCGGTGGATGTCCGCGTGATCGCCGCCACGCATCGCGATTTGCCGGGGCTGGTGGCGGCGGGAAAATTTCGCGAGGATCTCTGGTACCGGCTCAACGTCGTGGTGCTTCCGCTTCCACCGCTGAGGGAACATCGGGAGGATATCACGACCTTGGTCTCGTATTTCATCTCCCGGCACGGCGCCGAACTTGGCGGCGTGGCCTCGGTGCAGCCGTCCGCGATAAAATTTCTTACCGCGCAACCGTGGCCGGGGAACGTCCGGCAATTGGAAAATGTGGTGAAGCGCGTGCTGCTGTCGGCCCACGGTTATGCGATTACGGAGGAACTGGTGCGCGCTGCGCTCAGCCAGGGACCTTCGTCCGCAGGCACCGGTGAAACGGGCGGCCGTACGCTCGCCGCGCTGTGCGAGGAGGCGCTCGCCGCGGCGCGGCGAGCGCCAGGCCTGAGTGCTGTGAACTCCGTCCTCGGCACGGTGGAGCGCGAATTGCTCGCACAGGCCCATGCCACGACTGCTGGCAACATCACGCAGATGGCGCAACTTCTCGGCTGGTCGCGACTGACGGTGCGCGAGAAACTCAAGGTGCATGGCCTGCGATAAATCTGGCGGCTACCAAACCGTGAGGTGAAAGGCTCAGACCTCCTGATCCCAGCCCGCGGAGAGACTCGAAACGAGGACACGAGCTGAGCCTGTCACGGCCCAAACCAAATGAACTGGATCGAGGTGAAGCGCGACCTCCGGGCGCGCTGGGTACCGGCTCACGTGGCAAAACCCGCCCGCCGTTTCGACCAGCTCAAGGTCCCGAGCCTGTCGAGGGAGAGGTCGG
>JAYVMJ010000072.1:0-21842 GCA_043759025.1 Verrucomicrobiota bacterium
ATGAAAAATGAATCGCTCCGGGCGCGGGTCGAAGGCGACCTCTCGAAGATCAAAGCAAATCCCCAGTTGGTCCGGGCCTTCTTTTCCGCCCCAAGTGTAGTCTATGCCAAGGACTAGTCAGTAAGCGCCGAGCTGGAAGCGGACGAAGCGGCGGATCTGCATGTTTTCGCCGAGCTTTGCCACCTTCTCAATCAGGAGATCCTTGATCGCCTTCTCGGGATTTTTCACGAAAGGCTGATCGAGCAGGCAAACCTGCGAGTAATACTTGTCGAGTTTGCCTTCGACGATCTTTTGCACGGCCGCGGGCGGTTTGCCGGCAACCTGGGCGGCGGCGATGTCGCGCTCCTTGGCCACGTCGGCCTCGGGGACTTCCTCGCGGCGGACGCAGGTCGGATTCGCGGCGGCAATCTGCAGGCAGAGGTCGCGCGCGAACGCCTTGAATTCGTCGGTCTTGGCCACGAAATCAGTTTCGCAGTTGAGCTCGAGCAACACGCCAACTTTGCCGCCGACGTGAATGTAAGACTCAATGAGACCTTCCTTCGTCACGCGACTGGCGAGCTTGTCGATCTTGCTGCCCAATTTCTTGCGCAGGATCGTCTCGGCTTGCTCCAGATTACCCTGGGCTTCGTCGAGAGCCTTCTTGCAATCAAGCAAGCCGGCACCGGTTTTCGCACGGAGTTCTGCAACCAAACTAGCTGAAACAACGGCCATGGTGATGGTAAGGTTAAGAGTTAGACGTCTTCCGTGCTGACGGCGGATTTCTTCGCACCAGTGCGGCCGGGACGGCGGGCAGCAACAGGTTTGCGCTCCTCGAGGGAGTCCTTGATGTCATTCGGAATGGCAACCTTGCTCAAATCGACGTCGCCTTCGGCGTTCACGCCACTCGCGGCGGCCTTCGCCTCGGTATGGGCCGTGCGCCGGGCTTCGCGATGAGCGAGGCCGTTGGTGATCGCGGCGACAATCGTCTCGACGATGATGCGCACGGACTTCGTCGCGTCGTCGTTGCCGGGGATGGGATAGGTGAGCTGGGTCGGGTCGGAATTCGTGTCGACGAGGCCGATCGAGGGGATGTTCATGCGCTTCGCCTCGGCGACGGCAATTTCCTCGTAGCTGGTATCGACGACAAACATCGCGCCGGGCAAACCGGTAATGTTGGCGATACCGTCGAAGTTACGCGTCATGCGGGCCATTTCGCGACGGATCGCGGATTCTTCCTTCGAGGAGAACTTCGAGAGTTCGCCCGCGGCGTCCTGAGTCTGGTACTTCTTAAACTTAGTGAGAGACTTTTTGATGGTCTCGAAATTGGTGAGCGTGCCGCCCATCCAGCGGGTCGTGACGTATGGCATGTTGGTCGCGGCTGCGGCCTCACGAATGAGCTCCTGCGCCTGACGCTTGGTGCCGACGAGCAAGATCTCGCCACCGCCGGCGACGAGCTTCTCGACGAAATCACACGCCTTCTGCAGATTGGCGTGGGTCTTCTCGAGGTCGATGATGGTGATGCCCTGGCGATGATCGAAAACGTAGGGCTTCGAGCGCGGATTCCAACGCTTGGTCTGGTGACCGAGGTGAACGCCGGCATCGAGGAGGTCTTTAGGTGTGATATTCATGATCTATGTCGAAACGAGACACAGGTCGGCAATTCAGGGCCGCCTTGCGATCGTAACTGCTGTTTTGATTGTTGTATTTAAGGAACGGGAAAGGCTGAAAAGAGAGACCTGCCGTACCCTTGGCAAGACCGATTCTTTGGATTTTCCGGACTGACGGAAACCCAAGGTGGAAACCCCATCGCCAGCCGGTCCTACTTCCTGCGCAAGAAAAAGCGCTGCAACAGGATAAACACCAGAAGCAATCCGCCTACCACGATGCGCATCCACCATGAACTCAGGCGCCCATCAAACAGAATCGCCGACTGAATCGTCCCGAAAATCAGGATTCCGAGAAAAGTCCCGAAAATATGGCCTCGTCCGCCAGTCAGCAGCGTGCCTCCGATGACGACGATCGCGATGGCGTCCAATTCAAGTCCGACGCCCATGCTCGGGTTGCCCGAGCCCGTATAAAACGTCGCCACGATGCCCGCCAACGCCGCGCAAAAACCGTTCAAGGCGTAAACGCCGACCTTCGCCGCGCCGATGGGCAGTCCCATCAGCAACGCCGAATGTTCATTGCCACCGATCGCCAGCAGCGTGCGACCAAACCGCGTGTGATGCGCCACCCCATATCCGAGCAGGATCACTGCGATCAACATCAGCGCGTTGGCGGGAAAAATGACCGAGCCGACCGCGAGTTCGTATCCGGAGATTTTTGTGTAGAGCGGATTGTCCACGCCGACTGATTCCGTGTTGATCCAAAAACCCGCGCCCCGCGCCAGAAACATACCCGCGAGCGTGATCAAAAATGACGGCAAACGGTAAAAGTGAATCAACGCCCCCATCCCTCCACCCAACGCCGAGCCCGCGGCCAGCGCGAGAAACCACGCCACCACCGGCGCGACATGATGCTGCTCGATCAACGTGGCAGTGAAGATCGAGGTGAACCCGATCACCGCGCCGACCGAGAGATCGATCCCGCCGGAGAAAATCACCAGGGTCGTGCCGACCGCCGCAATCCCAAGAAACGCATTGTCCGACAACAGGCCGACGAATACGCGCGACGAGAGAAATCCATCGTACATCCGCGACGCCGCGCCGAATAGCGCGACGAAAATCAGCGCCGTCGTCACCAACGCCAGATTGCGGCCGATAAATTTTTGGATGGCGCTCATGCCGCTTTCCTCCGCCAAAGACCACCAAGCCAGCGACCGACTTTCTCAGACTGCAACAGCGTGACGCCAATAATGAGCAGCGCCTTCGGCACCGGCGCGATCGCCGGCGGCACGCCAAGATTATACATCGTGGTCGTGAGTGTCTGAATTAACAGCGCGCCGATCGCCGTCCCCAGAATCACGAAACGTCCGCCGGAAAGCGCGGTGCCTCCGACGACCACGGCGAAAATGGCGTCGAGCTCCATGTTTTCACCAGCGCGGTAGGCATCGGCCGCCATGATGTTGGCGGCCGCAAGCACGCCCGTGAGGCCAGCGCATGCGCCGCAGAAGATGTAAGCGCAGGTCTTGATGCGCGTCGCGGCCAGCCCGGCAAAGCGAGCGGCTGTTTCGTTGTCGCCGACGGCCTCAATAAACAATCCCAGCGCCGTGCGGCGCAAAATGAAATGAGTCGCCAGATAAAGCGCGGCGACCAGCAAGGGTGCGACCGGCAGGCCAAGAAAAAAACCTTTCGCGAGATATTCAAACGCCGCACTTTTGATCACGATCACCTGGCCACCAACCACGAGTTGGGCAAGGCCACGCCCGGCGACCATCAGGATAAGCGTCGCCACAATCGGCTGCACGCCGAACCGCGCCACGAGCACGCCGTTAGCTGTTCCTGCCAGTAAACCTGCCCCGAGCGCAGCCGCAATCGTCAGCGCAAACGAGTGCCCGTCCTGCAACAGTACCGCGCACACTCCGCCGGTGATCGCGACGACCGAACCGACGGACAAATCGACGCCACCGGTCGCGATCACGAGCGTCATGCCCAATGCGACGAGCAGCGTTCGCGAACCCTGCGAGATGATGTCCATCGGCACGCCATAGAGATGACCGCCGAGCACGGTGATCTTCAGGAAACCGGGATTAAAAATCGCATTGAGCAACACCAGCGCGATCAAGCCGGCGAGTGGCCAGAGAATGGGGGATTTGGCGCGCAATTTCATGCCGCGGGCCGCAGTCGTTTCAAGGTAGGGCGGATGATCCCTAATCCGCCGATCGTTACGCCGGCGTGAACCTGCGGCGGATTAGGGATAATCCGCCCTACCCATTGGAGAAAAATCACGTTAATCATGGGTGCCGGCCATCAACCGCATTAGGTGTTCCGTGGACAATTCCGCGCCGGTCACCTCGCCCGCCAGCCGGCGTTCGCGCAGGACCAGCACGCGGGAACAATTGCGCACCACCTCGTCGATCTCGGAAGAAATGAACAACACCGCCAGACCGTCATCGCGGAGCTTTGCGATCAACTGCTCGATCTCCTGCTTCGCCCCGATGTCGATGCCGCGCGTGGGTTCATCGAGGATGATCAACGCCGGCTTGGTGGCGAGCCAGCGCGCCAGCAAAACTTTTTGTTGATTGCCACCGGAAAGATTTTTTATCGGCGTCTCGGCGTCGGCGGTCTTGATCCGAAGCACCTTGATGTAGTGATCGCACAACTCCGTCTGCTCGGCGCGCGTGAGCATGCGAAAAACGCCGCGCTTTCCTTGCAACGCGAAGATCAGGTTTTCGCGCACGGAAAGATTCGGGAAAATGCCCTCGGATTTTCTATCCTCCGAGCAGAAGGCCAGGCCGTACCGCACGGCGTCGCGTGGAGAATCGATGTCCGCGGGAGCGCCGTTTACGCTGATTTTTCCGCTGTCGGGCGCGTCGATGCCGAAAAGGAGTCGAGCCGTTTCCGTGCGGCCCGCGCCCAGCAACCCCCCCAACCCAACCACTTCGCCGGCGTGCAGCGTCAAATCCACTGGCGCAACCGCACCGCGCCGGCCGATCTGGTTCGCCGCCAGCACGGGCTTGGGAGAGTCCTTCCGCACCGACGCCGCGCCGGGCGAAAAATCCGCGGCGCTCACTTCGCGTCCAAGCATCTTTCCGACGAGGTCGAGGCGCGTGAGGTCGGCGGTCGGGTATTCGCCCACCAGCTGGCCGTTGCGCAACACCGTCAGCCGATCGGTCACGGCAAACACCTGATCGAGGAAATGCGTGACAAACACAATCCCGAGTCCGTCGCTGCGAAGCTTGCGCATGATCGCGAAGAGCTCGGCAACTTCGCGTTCATCAAGGCTCGCGGTTGGTTCGTCGAGCACGAGCAATTTCGCCTGCGTGTCGAGGGCGCGAGCGATCGCGACCATTTGCTGCAAGGCGACCGACAGCGAACCGAGTTCCGCATCGACGTCGCATTCCACTTCGAGCCGGGCGAGGGCCGCGCGCGCGCGTCGGCGGATCGCCTGCCAATTCAAAAATCCAAACCGACCCGGCTGGCGTCCCAACGTAATATTCTCCGCGATCGACAGCGACGGAACGAGATTCACCTCTTGATAAACCGTGCTGATGCCGCAGCGCTCGGCCTCCTTCGGCGCGCTTGGCCGGATAAGCCGGCCGTCGAAATGAATCGTGCCCGCGTCCGCTGGATGCACTCCCGTCAGCACCTTAATCAGCGTGGATTTGCCGGCGCCGTTTTCCCCAAGCAACGCGTGGATCTCGCCGGCGCGGATGGTGAAGTCCACGTCTTGGAGCGCCTTGACGCCGGGAAAACTTTTCCCAACGCCACGCATTTCGAGGAGAGCGGAACTCATAAACTGTAGCCACAGGCCTCCCGGCCTGTGGGATCGGAAGACGCTGAAACCCAAGCCGACAGGCGGGGACGCCTGTCGCTACGTTTCATGAAAGCCTCCATTGGACCCGCTCAATACTTGCGGCTTCCAATCGCTGCACCCGCGTTGGTCGAGTCGAACAGCTCGTCCTTGTTAAAGGATTTGCGCGGGACTTTTTCGCCGGCGAGCACACGATCGATCGTGTCGTAAACCTTGGGGCCGAAGAGTGGATTGCATTCCACGACGCAATTGATCTTCCCGTCGATCACCGCTTGAATGCCTTCGCGAATCGCGTCGATGGAAACAATGACGATGTCCTTGCCGGGTTTCAGGCCGGCTTCCTCAATGGCTTGGACGGCACCGAGCGCCATGTCGTCATTGTGGGCATAGACAATGTTGATGTCCTTGCCGTGTTTCTTGATGAAAGCTTCCATCACTTCCTTGCCGCCGGTGCGGCGAAAATCGCCACTCTGCGAATCGATGATCTTCAGGTCGGGATATTTCGCGATGGCTTCGGCGAAGGACTTGCGCCGGTCGTTGGCGGGAGCGGAGCCGGGCGTCCCCTGAATTTCCACAATGTTGCCCTTGCCATCGACTTTCTTCGCCAGCCATTCGGCGGCCATGTGGCCCTCGGACGCGAAATCGGAACCGATGAAGCAGGTATAAAGCGATTCGTCCGACGTCTGAATCGTGCGATCGGTGATGATGACCGGAATGTGCGCGCGTTTGGCTTCGCGCAAAACCGGATCCCAGCCAGTCTCCACGAGCGGTGCGAGGACGATGGCATCCACGTGTTGCGTCACAAACGAACGGATCGCGCGAATCTGATTCTCCTGCTTGCCCTGGCCGTCGGAGAATTTCAGGTCGATGCCACGTTTGGCCGCTTCGGATTTCATCGATTCGGAATTGGCCGTGCGCCACGCGCTTTCGGCCCCAGTCTGCGCGAAACCAATTTTCAGTTTCTTGTCGGCGGCGGAGCTGAGAACAGCGGCCAGCGCGGCGACGCCGACCAACAATGATTTCAAAATGGAGGTGAGTTTCATAAGGGTAAGGCGCGCAAGAGCGTCAAGACGGAGTTAACTGCGAAGTTAAAGAGATGACTTTGATTGGACACCGCAAGTTCGCAATCGCCCTGCAATATTACCGTCAAATGTCAGTGCGCAAAAGTGATCTGGAAGGCCGATGCGAATGCCGTGGGCAATTTCGGCGGCAGCTTGATCACCAGGGCGTCGGTGTCCTGCGACCACACCAGCTTATCTTCGGAACCGAGCAAACGCACGCTCGCAACCGCTGGGTCGGTCAAATGGCCTACGCGGCCCAACGATTTGATGTGAACCTCGCCGGCGGGCGTGCCGAGCGTGATTGCGTACAACGCATCGTTCTTCGTCGTAAACCGGATGTCGGCGGCGGTATAAGCCGTGTCTTCCTTGAAATGTCCGGCAGCGGCCACCGTGGGACCCTCGCCAAAAATTTTCCACGGACGCGTCCCATGAATCGCTTCGCCATTCACCGCCATCCAAGCGGCCATTTCATCGAGAAACTGCCGCGGCTCGGGCGGCAGGCTGCCATCGGCATAGAGTACGACGTTGAGCAGCATGTTGCCGTTTTTGCTTACGATGTCCGCGAGCATATGGATGACCTCGGCCGTGGTTTTGTACTTGAAACCGTCGCTATAAAACCAGTCGCCGATCGACGTGCAGGTCTGCCAGGGTCGCGGGCTGATGCCGGGCATGACGCCGCGTTCGACGTCGAGTACTCCGGCTCCGGGGATCACCTCGCCCGTACCCATGTCCTTGAAGGTATAAACCGCCTCGTTACGGCCGCCATGAGCGGCGGCGTTCGAGTTGTACAAATGCGCGATGAGATTCCGCCCCGTGGCCTCGAACGGAATTCCGCCGTCGGTGTAGAGCAAGTCGGGATGATAACTGTCGACGAGATCCTTGATGCGGTTGAACCACTCGCGGTGCCAGTCGGGATTCGTCGCGTACCACGAGCGACCCCAGTGGAACGGCTCGTTGTTTTGGGGATGATAGAGTTCCGCAAACTTTGGATCGTTGCCGTCGTAGGGAACACCCGCCTTGGGGCCCCACTGATCCCAGCCGTGACTCGGGCTCCACCACGAAAAACTCGGCCCGAGGTGCTCCGACACTCCGAAGCGGAGCCCGGCGGCGTCCGCCGCGTGTTTCCACTCACCGACGATGTCGCGCTTCGGGCCCATGTTAACTGAATTCCAGGAATGGAATTTCGAGTTCCACAGATCGAAGTTGTCATGATGCACGCCCATGCTGACGAAATATTTTGCGCCCGCCTTCACGTAGAGCGCCATCAACGCGACCGGGTCCCACTTCTCGGCTTTCCAAAGTTGAATAATATCCTTGTAGCCGTGCTCTGAAGGGTGGCCGTAGGTTTTCAGGTGGTGTTCATACTGGGGATGGCCCTGCAGATACATGTTGCGCGCGTACCAGTCACCCTGGCGGGGTACGGCTTGCGGCCCCCACTGCGCCCAGATGCCGAACTTCGCGTCGCGAAACCATTCCGGGGTTTGATACTGCCGGAGCGACTCCGCGGTCGGAGCAAACGGGCCTGCCGCAATCGGCTCGGGGGGCGACAACGGGTCTGCTCCACGGACGATCCTTATCATCGTGAAGAAAAGCAGCACGGCCAAATTCACGAAACGGGGGAAAGAAAGAGGTGGCTGCATAAATCAGGGCCGGGCAGGTATGAGCTGGGATTTTTCAGGGCGGATAAAAGTCGGCCAGCGATCGGAGTCCCAAAACAGATCCGCGATCCGCAAGGCCGGGCGTCCGTTGTTTTGCGCGTCGTAGGAATGTCGCGTCATCACCCATGCATCGCCATTATGATAGACATCCTGTCCGCCCGGTCCGATCCACCGGTCGCCGCCGACCTCGAGCAGCGTGCCGCCGCCGCCGAGCATCGGCAGGCCGGCTTTGTCAACGTAGGGACCGGTGATTTTCGCGGAACGGCCAAAAGCGATTTTATAGGTGCTCTTCACGCCCCGGCAGCATTTGTCGATTGAAACGAAAAGGTAATACCAGCCGTTCGCGAAAACGATATTAGGCGCTTCGATGCCGTTTTCCCGATGAGCGATGCGTTGAATGGGACCGTTCGGCTTCATCGTCGCGGGATCGAGCGCCACGAGTTGAATGCCGTCGAACCATGAACCAAAAACCAACCAGGGCTTCCCCGACGCGTCGGTGGTGAGAAATGGGTCGATCGTGTTGTACGCTTCTTTTCCGGCGCGCGAACCGATGACAAATCCGTCGTCGCGCCAGTCACCGGCGGCGAGACTGGAACAGGATTTCAACCCGATCGCCGAGTTATTCCGGCCGAATTCCGAGACGGCGTAATAACACCAGGTCCGTCCGCCAAATTCCTGTATGTCCGGCGCCCAGACGTCGAGATGCCGCATTTTCGATGCGTAATTTCTCCACCATGGAAGTTCTTTCCTGAAAAGCGGCGATGCTTGCGTCCAATTCAAACCATCCGGGGAAGTCTTCGCGCGCAAACCCGCGCCCGTGGTGAAACACCACCATTCCTTCCCTTCCTTGATCAGGCTCGGATCGTGAGCGGAGAGCGCACCCGTCAGCGGCCACTCAGCCGCAGCTGCCGAAACGGCAAAAAGGCCGAATGACAGACTGAGGAGGGTGAGCATGCGGGCCGACATGGGATTGATTTTAACGTCCTGCAAAATTTGGTTTTAAACGGGTCCTGCGACTTTGGCCGGGGCGATTGCCCTCAATCGCCCGCCTGGAAGGTCCGTTGGCGGCAACGGACCCTACCTTCCTGCGCCGACGCGCAATACCGTGAAGGAATTGGCGGGCAGCGTGAGGTCGAATTTCGAGCCGGTGGGCGAGAACGCGCTTTCTTGCGGGACCACATGGTCAACCTGCTCGAAGGTGTTCATCGCGTCGCCGTGGTCGGATTGCAGCACGGTGCGCTTTCCGACGGAAACGTGTTTTGCTCCGGCAAGATCCACCGAAGTAGTGACGGCGGCTGGCGTGGCATTCACCAGTTTCAGGATAATTTCGCCGGAAGCGGCGTCGAAGGACGAAGAAGCGTAAAAGCGTTTCTGTTCGGTCGGTGAAAGCTGGCTCAAGGCCACGGGCAAAATCTGATCGCCGCGATTCCGGGCGAAGAGCGATTGCACGTAATAATTCACCGTCCGCAGCGTGTGGAGGTTGTCAGTCCAGATCAGATTGGGCGTCCATTGCCACGCGTCGACGTGCGCGAAGAGCGGTGCATACGAAGCCATGCGCACGACGTCGGCATTGCGTTCGAGACCGGTCAAAAACGCCGCCTCGGACAACGCACATTCGAAATTATTGCGATTCTTCACGTTGACGACCCCGACGCTTTGCGCGGCGTATTCGCCCATGAAAACCTTCGGGCCGTTGCGATCGTAGGAATCGTAACGATGGGCGTTGTCGAAGAACCATTCCGGCAGCGCGTAGGAATGTTCGTCAATGATATCGGCGTTGAGCTTGCGCAGCTTATCCCACGCAAATTTGAAACGCGTGTCGTCGGGCGACGGACCGGCAGCGGAAACGAGCGCGATCTCGGGGTGCTTTTCTTTCAGCACCTGCGCAAATTTGGTGTAGCGATCGATGTACTCCTGTCCCCACTGCTCGTTGCCGACGCCGAGAAGTTTCATGTTAAACGGCGCGGGGTGCCCCATGGCCGCGCGCTTCGCGCCCCACGTGCTCGTCACCGGACCGTTGGCAAATTCGATCAGGTCAAGCGCGTCCTGAATATACGGCCCGAGTTCGTCGATCGGGCAGAGCTCGCCGGAATTAAACTGGCAGGCCATGCCGCAATTCAAAATCGGCAGCGGTTGCGCGCCGATGTCCTCGCACAGTTGGAAATACTCAAAAAATCCGAGGCCGAACGACTGGAAGTAATCCGGCGTTGGCCGATGGAGAAATTCATAATTCCAGCGATTGACCAGCAGTTTCCGGTCCTCGACCGCGCCGAGCGTATTCTTCCATTGGTAGCGTCGCGCGAGCACGCTGCCCTCGACAATGCAGCCGCCCGGAAAACGCAGGAATCCCGGGTGCATATCCGCCAGCGCCTGCACCATGTCGGCGCGCAATCCACCCGCGCGATTTTTCCACGTCACGCCGGGAAACAGCGAAAT
Organism: Verrucomicrobiota bacterium; assembly: GCA_043759025.1. Classification (GTDB taxonomy): domain Bacteria; phylum Verrucomicrobiota; class Verrucomicrobiia; order Opitutales; family Opitutaceae; genus Lacunisphaera. The sequence goes on from JAYVMJ010000072.1 coordinate 10,547, forward strand.
GAAATCGACATCGAGCGTTCCTTTCCCGTCGACGAGAATTGCGATCCAGCCTTTCGGATCGGTCGCATTCGGGTGCAGGGTCGCGGTGTATTTTGCCCAGTCCCTGGTGAAATCCTTGATCTCGACGGTATCGAGCACCGCGCCGTCGCCGCCGTAAAGTTGAATGGTGAGTTTTGGCGTCCCCGAAACTCCGCGCACCCGCGCAGCGAAGGCATAACTTTCGCCCTGCTTGACGCCGATGCCGCGAAATCCGCCATTGGACAAACCGAATGGCGCGGTCCCCTCGGACTGCAAGCGCACATAATGCGGATTGTTCGGATTGAATGGTGCATCGTCGCGCACGGTCAATTCGCCCTTCGCCTTGGAAGGACTGAGTTTATTCCAGCCCATCAGCGCATCGGGAAATTCGAACCCGCGGTTCTTGATCAACTCGGCATAGAGTCCGCCGTCGGCGCCAAAGTTGATGTCCTCAAAAAATATTCCCCACATCGCCGGGTTAATCGGGGCGCCGGGATGAGCGACATCCACCGTGACGGTCGCCGCCGGGAGCGGCGTCCACGAAGCAACGGCGATGGAAAGCAAAGCGGCAAAAAACGATCTGGAATTCATGGGCGATTTTTTAGAGAGGCATTGGCGGCAGATTGTCGAACAGAACACGAGACAACCATTAAGCGGAAGTTGATTTTGAATGAAAGATCGTCCTCCGCCGACGCGCCGTCCATCTCGCCATGCCGAGCAGAATCAGTCCGCCGGAAACCCATGGCGGTATCGCACCGCCTCCTCCGCCACCGGAACTGGATGGCGGCGGCGGAGTTGTTGGCGTTGTCGGGGTGGTGGGAGTGGTCGGGGTGGTGGGCGTCGATGTTCCTTGCGTCACCACCCACGTGGAAACCGTCCCGGTAGCAGTGATACGCCGGATCGCCGCGTTGCCATTGTCGGCGACGTAAAGATTGCCGGAGCTGTCAAAGCGGAGACCCATCGGGCGATTAAACCATGCGTTCGTCCCGGTCCCGTCTTTCAGTCCGGAAACTCCCGGCAATCCGGCAAACGTCGTCACCGCACCGGCAGAACTGATGCGGCGGATCGTGGAATTTCCGGAGTCCGAAACGTAAACGTTGCCCGCACTGTCGATCGTGATGCCGAGCGGGCCATTGAAAAGAGCCGCAGTTCCCGTGCCGTCGGAAATTCCCGTGACCCCGGCCAATCCGGCCCAAGTAGTGACGCTTCCGGTGGAACTGATCTTGCGAATCGTGTGGTTGAGCGAATCGGCGACAAAGACCGTTCCGCTCGCGTCGACCGCGATCGCGCCGGGTTGATTGAATTGCGCCGCCGCGCCGGCGCCATCCGCGCTGCCACGCGTGCCAGCGGTACCGGCCAAAGTGGTCGCAACGCCGGTGGATGTAATTTTGCGAATGACTGAATTGCCCGTGTCCGCGACGTAAAGCGTGCCGGTGAGGTCGATGGCGATCCCGGCCGGCAGGTTAAACCAGGCGTTGGTGCCGGTGCCGTCCTGATAAGCCTGATGGCTCGTCGAGCCGGCCAAAGTGGAAACGGTGCCGTCAGACGCGATTTTTCGGATCAGCGAGTTGGCCGTATCCGCCACGTATAAATTACCTGATGAATCGATCGCGACGCCTTGCGGCTGACGGAAAGACGCCGCGGTGCCCGCGCCGTCAGCCGCGCCTTGTTGTCCGGCCATTCCGGCCAGCAACGTGGCCGAACCGGAGGCGTTCACGAGTTGAACCGTGTTTTTCGATCCATCGCTGACGAGGAGACTGCCGGCGGAATTGATCGCGACGTCGATCGGGCTGGGGAAAACCGGTGTCACAACGCCTAAGGTGGCGGCACTGCTGGTCGTCGTGCCTGCGGGGTTGGTGACGAGCGCGCGATAACGATTGCCGTCCATTGAGGTGCCGGCGTTGGAAATCGTCAGCGTGCTGGTGGTCGTGCCGGCGTACGTCGTGTTGTCCGAAAGCGCGGTCCAACTTGTTCCCGCATTGGTCGATTCCTGCCATTGATAGGAAGTGCCGCCCGATGCGGCCACTTGGAAACTAACGCTGTGTCCAGACGAAGCGGTCTGGCTCGATGGAGCGGTGGTGATCGTGGGTGACGGCCCCGTCGTGGCGGCTGCAGCCGATTTCGTGCCCCACACGGCGACGCCATCCGTGGAAATCGCGGTGAAGGTCATCGTCCAGATCTGGTTGTCGTCATCCCACAAGCGAACGAACACACCGTGATAACTCGTGCCCGCGAGCGTGAGCGTTGCAAAGTGATCGCTCGAGAGCTGCCACGTTCCACTGGTGGTGCCCGACGCGGATTGGTCGGCATTGAGCGTGATGAGCGTGGAGGTTTTGACCGCGGCGGTAATGTCCTTGCCGTGGTTGATCAATTTATACGTGCCCGGAATTTGCGCGGCGTCCACTGTGGCGACGGTTTCCTGAGCATAACGCTGCGGCGCCACGACCGGCCAGCCATCGGCGTTGAGGAACAATTGGTGAACGCGGACCTCGTGTTGTTCACCGCGTCCGACAAAACGCGTGTGAAACACCATCAGATATTTTCCCGTCGCGCTGTCGTAGTTGACGGAAGTGCCGCCCGGGGAAACGTAGCCGCGACTCGTGCTCTGCGGGTCGCCGTCGGCGTGTAGAAATTGATAGTTACCCATCAGCTTCACACCGTACGGCGCGATGGATGCGTTATCGAAAACGGTGTTGGGTGCGCCTTTCACGTTGGTCAGGTCGTTGCCGGCCGCGTCGAGGTAAGGACCGTCGGGATTATGCGATCGCCCAACCCGGATGTTATAGCCGCCAGTTGAATCGAGTCCGCCAAAGGTGAAGAACAAATAATAATAGGACGACTCGGGACTGTAGATAATATACGGGCCTTCGATGGTGCTGTTATTGCCGCCGATCAATTTTTTCCCGTAGGCCTGACCTGCGACCGGCTGGCCGGTCGCGGGATCGAGCGAGAGAATGAAAATGCCGCCCGAATAAGATCCGTACACCATCCAGAGTTTACCCGCATGGTCGAAGAAAACGGAGGGATCGACGACATTGGGATGCACGGCGTTGTTGTAAGTAGTGCCGTCGGGACTGAGGCCCGTCATACCCGATTCGAGCATAATGCCGACATTCGAATACGGTCCGGTGATGGCGCTGGCGGTCGCGAGGCCGAGTGCGGCGCGCGAGGTGCCATTGCAAACGCAATAATAGAAATAGTAGTGACCGTCGCCGAGCTTGATCGCGTCGGGTGCCCAAAAGTCGGGCGGGGTCGTGTAACTGAGTGCAGTGGCAAACTCGGTTTGCGGACTGCCATTGAGAATGAGGGAATTCGTGGGATTGGTGGTCGCGTTCCAATCGGTCGTGAGCTGGGTCCAATGCATCAGGTCGGTCGTGCTGGCCGATGCGAGGTGGGAACCGAAAACGTAATAAGTCGCACCGTCGCGGACGACGGACGGATCATGCACCGTGACGTTCGTAAACGTCGGCGTCGCCTGAGCCCGTGCACCCACGACGGCTATCGTCGTTGCGATGAGCGCAGTGAGGATGGCGCGCGCGGCACGGCTCGAACTTGACCAAGGGGCCGCGACGAACGCGGGGATGCGAACAGTCTTCACGAATAATTCTCCCAGAATAGGGGCGACGGTAGTGCAGTCATCGCCGTCACCCCTCTTTGGAATCTATGTTAAGAAACGAACCTAACCTCAGAAGCGGAAGCGTGCGCCGACGAGTACGTGGTATCGTAATTACGGACATCACGGTTCTTGATCAACTCGGCATAGAGTCCTCCGTCGGCGCCAAAGTTTATGTCCTCAAAAAACAATCCCCACATCGCCGGGTTGATTGGGGCACCGGGATGAGCGACGTCCACCGTTTCGTAGCGGCCGGCAGTGGGATCACGTTAATCGCGAGAAAGGAAAGCAGGGGAACGAGCAGTTTTTTGGTATTCATGCGGGCGGGCCGAAACATTTCGAAAATGACGCCATAATCAAGAGGTCATGGCTTCCGTATTTTGTCTAACAGTACAATGGGAACGAACGCCGCCGTGATCAACTCGCGAGCGACAAGGACGAAAGAAGAACCGGAGGGGCCGGACTTGGAGATTAATCCAAGCCCGGTCTCCGCTGCGGCCGGAGGTCGCAGCGATCAATCAAAAGCGATAGCGCACACCCAAGGAATAAGTGCGATCGTAGTAGCGCGTGTCGCGGGGATAGAGACTCGAATCTGGACCGAAATAATCCTGGTATTTGTTATTGAGGAGGTTGGTGACGTCGAAGGTGATCGTCAGCCCCTTCATGAATTCATAACTGGCGGAGAAATCGAGACTCTTGGTTGGCTTGACGCTGATCGTCCGCAACGGACTGCCGGGGGCATTCGGTCCGTTAAATGTGTCGACGAACTTTCCGCGCCAGTTGTAGCCGAGGCGGGCGGAGAAGGCGGCTTTTTCGTAGATGCCCACGATGTTGTAATTATATTTTGAGACCTGCGTATAGGGCTGGTTGATGCGCGCGCCGATTGCGGCAGTTGGCGATGGGTCGGGCACATCCTGATTTCCCTCGATATAAGTGAAGTTCGTCTGGATGCCCAACCCTTTGAACGCGTCCGGGACATTGTCGAAAAACTGCTGATAGCTGGCTTCGATGCCATCGAGATGCCCCTTTCCCGAATTTCGAGGCCGCGTAACAACGTATTGAGTGCCGCCAATTGTTTCGAGTGAACCAAAGGTCTGCACGTAACCATCAATGTTGCGGTAAAAGCCCGCGATGGAAGCGTAACTTGATTTCGTGAAATAATACTCAAGCGCGAGATCGTAGTTGGTCGATTTGACACTGCTCAGGTCAGGATTACCGCCGCTGCCAGTACCGAAAGCTGTCCCGGTCGTGGTGGGCGCGGTCAGCGATACCACCGGATTCAGAGCGCTGAAGTCGGGGCGCGTGATGGTGCGGCCGATTGATCCCCGGAGTTGCAATTCCTGCGTAAGTTTCAGGCGTCCGTTTACCACTGGAATCACCTGATTGTCATCTTTTTCGCCGGTGATGGGTGTGCCATCCGACCGAGTTCCACCCAGGTTTTCCTTCGTCTTCACGATCCGCACGCCGAACAACCCGTCCAAAGGCATACCGCCGAGATCGGCGCCATAACGAAATTGGGCGTAGCCTGCGTAAGTTTTTTCCTTATCGGTAAACGAGTTCTCCGGGGCGAAGTTGGGCTCACTCGCAGGTAATCCGAAAAGTGGACGCAACGTCCCTCGGTTGGCGAGCAGATAGGCCGGATCGCCGCCATACCAATGTGGAATTCCAAAATCGCCTTTCGCATCGGGGCTGAGACTGCCGAAGCCGGGAATGCTCGCGGTCCGTGTAACGCCCCGACCAGCGGCCGGAGCGACATTATTCACGCTCGTCGCACGAAAGCGTGCGTCTCGATCGGTTAAACGAACACCGGCTTGGAATTTGTTCAGAAACCCTGCCTTAATGTTGGATTCGAGATCCGCTTTCCACGCGTGCTGATGACTGGTGGCATAGTCGTGATTGTCGAAAAGGCCCCAAAGCGCGTAATTGTTGGGGTCGGTGAAACTATTGGGTCCGGTGTAGGACGCATCGGCCGTACCACCGCCATTGTTGAATTTCCACACATACGTTCCGTTCGACGGATTGAACTGGGTATCCACAATAAACGAGCGATGCTTCACACTGCTCCAGTTGTACACGTATTCGGTGGTGAGGCTGAGATCATCGCGATGCCACTTTGCACCTCCGACGATTTGATATCCATCAGTGCGGTCGGTAAACGACTGCGTGCTGGTAAGCTGGAAATTGTCGAGCGTGGTCAGCGTGGTCGGCACATTCGTTCCCGGGACGATTACCGCCGATTGGAAAGGGCCGGTCGCTGAGGGAATACCAATGAAGAAGTGTAGCGCATGGGTATTCCGATAGTTCGTGTAAAGGAGATCAGTGTAGAGCTCCAAATTGCTGTTTGGTTTCCATTGCAGGGCAGCATCGTAAGCAGTGCGCTTGCGGTCTCCTGGCTGTACGATATCACCGAGCGTTCCGGGCACTTCAATCGATGTCTGGCCGGGAATGGTGCTGGTAGGTCGCGGCTCGAAGTCGAAATTGAAAATCGTCTGATCCTGATAGTGATATTTCTGATAAGAAGCCGCAAACAATGCGCCGAATTCACCGCCACTATCTAATTTCCAGCGATTGCTCACCAAAGCGTTGGCGGTATAGCTGTTTTTCTTGGCGTTATCGCCATAGATCCCGCGTGCGCCACCAGCCAATTCAAAGCCTTTAAAGTCCAGGGGCTTTCTCAGACGGATATCGATCAGGCCGGCAATGCCGCCTTCGATCTGGTCGGGAGAGTTCGACTTGTAGACATCCACGCCGGAAATCAACTCGGCCGGCAGATCCTGCAGCGCAACGCCGCGACCCGTACCGGTAAAGATCTCGTGACCGTCGACCGTGGTGGCAAAATTCGGCAGACCCCGGATGAGCACCGAACTCACTTCACCTGCACCGCGGCCCACTTGAATGCCGGGGACGCGTTGCAACGCATCGGCCACGGTGTTGTCGGGTAACTTGCCGATATCCTCGGCGACGATGGAATCCACGAAAGTGGGGGCGTTGGCTTTAATGTCCTGGGCGGAAGCCAAACTGGCGCGAACGCCGGTGACGACAAAAGTGTCGAGGTTGACCGCAGCATCGGCGGCGGCCGGCGCGGGGGTTTGGGGGTTGTTGACGGTTTTTTCCTGCGCACGGGCCGGAATGATTCCGAGGCACAACAGGAGCATCGATGCAGAGCAAAGCGCACCGGTTTTTCTGCTGGCAGAAAACGGTTTGCGCGACTGACGGTGTAGCGTTGGGGTCATAGGAGTGGGACTTGAGGACAGGAGACGAAGCGCCACCGCAGAGCAGTGGTTCATGGGTAAATGCGCCATTGGGCGACCGAACCCGACAGCTTACTTAAAAATTTATCGGGAATTCATCGAAACGCCGGAGTCGCCCGCATTCGCGACGGCCTCCAGTCTTCCCTCGCCTTCGCGGAGGAGGATGCGCGCGAAAACCCAGTCGAACCAGAAACCTTGCACCGGCGTGCCCACGCGGCTCTTGAATTTGCTCTCCACGATTTCCCGACCGGCCAGCAGTTCAGTCTGCGCGTCCGACAGTTTACCCTCCCGCTGCAGGGACATCGCCAGGATGATGTGCGCGGTCGCGGTTCGCGGAGCATTGGCCTCCGGGTAAGCCAGGCAACGCCGGCACCAGTCCACCGCCTTGGGATAATTGCCCGAGCGATATTCCCACAGCGCGAGCGAAACCGACAGCCACGCGGCTTGAAAGACATCTCCGCCCGCGTCGGCTTCCGCGAAATATTTCGTGGTGGCCGTGGCGAGCGTCCCGAGCGACGCGTTGAGTTTCTTGTCCGCCGGCAGGAGCAGGCTGATTTTCAAAATGCGATCGGTCGCCGGACACGCGGTGCCGGAAAAACGCGCGATGCCTTCCGCCCGGAAGCGCTCGTACGCCTGTGGATCGCCCAGCTCGATAAACACCGGGCCTGCCCGCAAATAGTCCAACGTCGTGGTGTCCCATCCGTCAAGCGAATGGACCTGCAGCAACAACGCGAATCGGTCCGCCGCCTGCTTCCAACGGTTATGCACTGCGTGCCATTCCGCCAAGGATCGCAGGACCGCCGCGCCTTCCACGGTCGGCTGCGTGAACGAAATTTCGTCGATCAAGGCGTCCGCTGCTTCGAACTTCTCCTGGTTCACCAACAGCGCGGCCTGCGTGAGGCGTTCGCGCAGTTCGGCACCATGACGCAACTTGGCTTGTTGCTGCTCAGCCGCGACCGCCCGTTGCCGCGCGTCGCGCTCCTTCAGAAAGAGCCACGTCGACGTGCTCGTGCCAATCACCAGCGCGACCGCCACCGCCCCGCCCGCCGCAAAAACCACCCGGTTGCGCCGGACCAGTTTCTGAAAACGATAACGCCAGCTCGGCGGACGCGCCGCGACTGGCTCGTTATTCAGGTGGTGCTGAATATCCATCGCGAGGCCATTGGCGGTCTCATAACGACGGCTCCGATCCTTCTCCAGTGCCTTCATGACAATCCAATCCAAGTCTCCCCGCAGTGAAGAAATCAAGCGCCCCGAATCGGTGCGTCGCGCGCTTGCAGTTTTCGCCAGCTCAGTTTCGGAAAGAGTGCCCAGGCGAACCGACGGCCGGGGCGGTTCCTTTTCCCGCAACATCCGGCGCATCTCGTCGAGACTCACCCTCGTGAGCTCCTTGGGATCGAATGGAGTTTTTCCCGTCAATAATTCGTAGAGCAAGACGCCGAGGCTGTAGATGTCACTGCGGGTATCGATGTCGACGCCGCCCATCTCCGCCTGCTCGGGACTCATGTACGCCGGCGTTCCGATCAACGCTGCGAACGTTGCGAACAGGCTGCGGTCGGTAAGCCGGGCCTCGGTCGCCTTCGAAATCCCGAAGTCGATCACCTTTGGCACTGGGACGCCGTCATGCAACGCGACCATGATGTTCGATGGCTTGATGTCGCCATGGATAATTCCTTTCTGGTGCGCGTGCTGGATCGCGTGGCAACTCTGGACAAAAAGATCGAGCCGTTGCTGCGTGTTCAGGCGGTTCTTGTCGCAATACTCCGTGATCTTTACGCCCCGCACCAACTCCATGATGAAGTAGGGCGGACCACGATCCGTCGCGCCCGCATCGAACACGCGGGCGATGTTCGGGTGATCCATCATCGCCAGCGCCTGCCGCTCCGCCTCGAAGCGCGCGATGACGCTTTTCGTTTCCATGCCGAGCTTGATGATCTTGAGCGCCACGCGCCGGCGCACGGGCTCCTCCTGCTCCGCCATATAAACGACGCCGCAACCGCCCTCGCCGATTTTTTCCAGCAGTTTGTACCGCCCAATTTTCGTTCCAATCGGTTCCTCGCCCGGCGGGCTGGGACGCGGTCCTTCGACACACGCCAACGCCCCGGCGGAAAACTGCAACGCCGCGCCCGGCCGCGTGAGAACCGTGCTGCCTTCCGCAAAAAAATCGTCGGCCTCTTCCACCGCCCGCAGCAACGCCTCAATCCGCCCACGCAACGCCTCATCGCCACTGCAATTTCCCTCCAGAAAAACCGCCCGCGCCCGCGCATCGGTCAATTTCCGGGCGGCATCAAACAATTCCTCTTCACGCTGGGTATCGGCGTTCATCGTTCTGGGGTCACTTCAATCATGCGCGATCCTTGGTAAAAACCCGACAAGAAAAACACCTTTCTTTCCCAATCCTCGCAGAACATGTCCGCCTCCTTTGGACGCACGAGCGGCGGCGACGACGCCGCAGTTCATCGGGACAACGGCCGCGGAATCGCCGCCGCTCCATTCCGCACAATCCGACCCCTCATTGCTGCGCCCGGATGCTTTGAAACAACCACGCCTTGGCGTAAGCCCAGTGCCGCTCGATGGTGCGCTCGGTCACCGCCATGCTTTCCGCGACCTGCTGATTGGTCAGGCCGCCAAAAAACTTCAACACCACGACCTGTGCCTTTTCGGGATCCTGCGTCTGGAGTTTTTCCAAGGCATCGTCGATCAGCAGCACTTTTTCGTCCGGCGTGGTCGCGGCTAGTTCGACCTGTTCCACATCGACCCCGACCCGCACTTGATCGCCGCCGCGTTTGAGGCGGGACTTGCGCCGGGCGTTTTCAATGAGGATCCGACGCATCGCCTGCGCCGCCGCGCCGAAAAAATGTGCCCGGTTCTGCCAGCGGCGCTCGCCGTCGCCAAACATTCGCAACCACGCTTCATGGACCAACGCGGTCGGTTGCAATGTTTGCCCGTACGCCTCCTGCGCCATCCGCGCGGAAGCGTGACGCCGCAATTCCGCGTAAACCAGCGGCAACAACTCCTCCGAGGCGCAGTCCTCGCCCCGCCCGATCGCCTCAAGGACGAGGGTGATTTCGCTCATGAAATTGAACGCGGGTTGAGTTGCACAGATGAAGGATGGAAGGCGGCCCAAAGACTGGAAAGCCGCGCCCGGCGAAGTTGGGGGTTTCTACAGTGACAAGCGTGAGATCCGAAAGTTTCGAGTCAAGCGGGTGAAGTTGGCGAAAGGCGAACAGGGGGAAGGCTGAAATAGACACAACCACGGTTGCCCGGTAACCCCCCGCGCACAATGGCGTCTTGAAATTACCGTCAAGTCCGGCGTCATTATTTACTCTCGAACTTGCCAAACGTCTCCCACTGCGCCTCACTCTCCACCACTTCCCGAAACTGTTATTTGCTTTAAACCATGAAGAAACGACTCCTGCCACTGGCCCTCGCCGCCACGTTATTTTTTCCGACCGCCGCATTATTGCGCGCCGACGAAACTCCCCCGCCCGCACCACCCGGTGACGGCCAGATGAAGAAACACGAAGAACCCGATACCGAGCTCGGCAAGGTGATGGAGAAGATGAATCACGCCTGGCGCCAGTTGCGCAAGCAGTCCGCCGATCCGACCAGGAACGCGTCATCGCTCGAGCTCGTCGCGACCATCAACGAACAAACGAAAAAAGCCCTCACGCTCCAGCCCGACACGACGAAGGACAAACCCGAGGCCGACCGCGCCAAATACGTGGAAGGCTACCAGGCCAAGATGAAGGAAGTCCAAGAGAAGCTCGCCAAGCTTAGCGATGCCTTCAAAGCGAACGACAACACGACCGCCGTGGCCCTGATCAAGGAAATCGGCGGCCTCCAACGCTCCGGCCATAAGGAATACAAGCGCCCCGACAAGTAAAACCGGGCCGATCAATTTAGCTTTTCATGTCCGCACGGCGGGGTCCCACGACCCCGCCTTTTTTATTTGTCCGATCACGTCAGCCGCATCGTCACCCAACCCGCGAAAGGCTTGCCGACTTCTCCTCTTTCCGCTGATTTGAGCCCGTCGTATGCCTGCCCAACCAGAACCCCGAGCAATCCGCCCGCGACCGCATCGACGGCCTGCTCGCCGCCTCGGGTTGGGTCGTGCAGGACAAAACGGAAATCAACTTCTCGGCCGGTCCCGGTATCGCCGTCCGTGAATATCCCACCGATGCCGGCCCGGCCGACTACGTTCTCTTTGTCGATCAACAGGCCGTCGGCGTGATCGAGGCGAAGAAGGAAACGCTCGGTCATCCGCCGCGCCAGCGGATTGGACAAAACGCTCACACCCTTCGACGACACCGTGCGCAAAAACTTTCAAACTTGGATCATGCAACGCCACGCCGGCGCCAATCCCAAGTTCACCGAACCCCAGCTCGTCTGGCGGCAAATGATCCGGGACCAC
>JAYVMJ010000073.1:0-12334 GCA_043759025.1 Verrucomicrobiota bacterium
CTGGTCGGCCTCGCTCAAGGGCCGACCTTCGTTGATAATACTAAACCGCACAAATCCGTCGCCGCGCGCTTGGGCCCGCAGGATAACTGGTTTTCCGGCCATTCCGTATTTCGCGGCATTGGATAGAAAATTGGCCAGCACGCGACTGGCGTGCAACGGATCCGCCAACACATCAGGCAGCGATTCCGGGGCTTCGAGGATAAGCTCGCCTCCGCCGCGACGCACGCCATCGCCGTGTGCTGACATCACCTCGCTCAGCAATTCAGCGGGCGCGTAAGGCTCCGGCTGCAACTCCGTCCGCCCGCTTTCGAGTCGCGCCAGCTCCAGCAAAGCCTGCAACACCGCCAACAACCGTTCGCAATCATCGCGGCTCACCTCCAATAACTCGCGTTGGTCGGCGTTGATCGTGCCAAGTTTTCCTTCCAACAAAAGATGCACGGTCATGCGAATTCCGCTGACCGGTGTTTTTACCTCGTGGCTCAATGTCGCCAGCGCCTTCGTCTTCGCTTCGTCGTTGCGCCGCAAACGAGTGACATCCACGAGCAGCACCGCCCAGCCATCCTCTTCACCAAAAACTCCGGCCATGCGAAAGATTAATGGCAGGTAATCGGCCCCGAGCGAACCTGGCGTATCCGCATTGTTGGGGACGAGGTGCACTGCACGCCTGATGTCGTCTCCCAACATATCCTTGTTTTCCGCGGCTGCCTCGTCGATTTGGCGGCGCACTTCGCCCGGCAGCGAACCGGGAATTCCCAATGCCTTGCTGAGATCCTCGGCCCGCGGATTCGTCTGCCGTACGGAAAAATTCCGGTCGACGATATAGATGGGATAAGGCAACGCCTCAAGAATGGCGCGGCTCATTCGGCTGGCCGTAATCGCGCGCTCATCCGTTTCGCTGATGTAGCGCTGCAACTCGCGGGCCATGTCGTTGAAACCCGTGGCAATCTGCGCGATTTCCTCGCCGCCCTCGATCGGCACCAGCGTGTCGAAGCGGCGGGCACTCACGAGCTGGATCGAATCACGTAATCGTCGCAACGGTTCATAAATCGCGCGGGTTAACCGCATCGAGGTCAGAATGTAGATGCCAAGCGAAAAGGCGGCGAAACCGAGAACGATGACCGTAACCCGATGGCCTTTTTGCACCGCCGCGTCACGCCGCAAGATAAGATGACTTTCGTTGAGCTCGACCATCTGGTCCGAGACGTTGCTAATGTCACCCGTCAAGCCGAGGATGATATGACTGAGTTCAGTGCGCCGCGCTTCCCCCGACGGTTTCAAGGCGAACATCTCATCGTACGCCGCGAAGTAGCCTTGGCCGAGCGCCGTCAAACGCGCCACGAGTTCGTGCCCACCAACGCTGAGCGAATTTTCTTCGAGTTGGTGAATACGCTTTTCCGCGACCTCGCGTTCCTCCCGGAAAATTCGCGCGGTCGTCGGCAGGTTCGTCAGATCGGGTAAAACCAGGATCTGGGCATTGAGGCGAATCAGCGCGGAGCGCAGTTCCCGCACGGAGCGAATGTTGTCGTAGTTCTCATTGATGATGGAACTGATGTCGTCCGTCAGACCACGGGTTGCCCACACGCAAAAGCCGCTCAACATCAGCAGCAACAACAGCGTGACTGTCAGCCCACTGATGAACGACCAACGATTCATGGCGCGGCCCCAGGGGCCGGTTCCGCCGCCCAACGCTTGCGCTTCCGATAAATCGTGGCGGCATCAATGCCGAGCACGCGCGCCGCTTCTTCGAGGGTCGAGGTGCGGGCGGTGACCAGCCGGACATGCGCTTGTTCGATCACGTCCATCGGGACGAGCGCGCCCAGCGCCACCTCCGTGCCACCCGGGCCCGAATTCGCCAGCTCGGCAGGGAGGTCATCCAATTCCACCTTTGTGCCGCGAGTAAGAATCACCGCGCGCTCGATCGAGTTGCGCAGCTCCCGCAAATTTCCCGGCCATGGATGTCGCCGGATGGCGGCCCAAGCCTCGGTCGAAAAATCTTTTACCGGACGACCCGTTTCTTCGGCGAAGAATTGCAGGTAATCCCGCGCATAACGCTCGAGATCCTTCGGGCGCGAGCGCAACGACGGAACCGTGACGCTGATCACATTCAAGCGATAGAAAAGGTCCTCGCGGAAAGTCCCGGCCTTGACCGCGGCGGCGAGGTCGCGATTCGTGGCGGCAATGACGCGCACATCGGCCGTGCGGGTTTTCGTATCGCCGACCCGCTCATAGGTGCGTTCTTGCAATAATCGCAGCAGTTTCGGTTGCAACTCGATGGGCAGCTCACCGATTTCGTCGAGAAAGAGAGTTCCGCCCCGAGCGGCGTCCACCTTGCCCCAAGTGTCCTTCATCGCGCCGGTAAACGCGCCTTTGACGTGTCCGAACAGTTCGCTCTCGAGCAGTTCGCGCGAAAGGCTTGGGCAACTGACCGTGACAAACGGACCTTTGGAAAGCTGGCTAAGTTGGTGAATGTGACGCGCGAGCGCGCTCTTGCCCGTGCCGTTTTCCCCGAGAATCAGGATCGTCGCCCTGGCCGTGGCCGCGCGCTCGATGACTGAAAGCATCCCGGTCATCTCCGGCTCCTCGGAGGTGAAATTCATCGCCGGCAGCGTTTGCGCGACCTGTTCTTCGAGTTCGTCTACCCGCTGCAGCAAACGACGGGCTTTTTCCACGCGGGTGAGCAATTGACGCAACTGCTCAGGCGTAAATGGCTTTTCCAAATAATCCTGCGCACCCCGACGCATTGCCTCGACGGCGGTTTCGATGCTCGCGTGGGCCGTGCAGATCACCACGGGAAGTTTAGGCGCAATTTTTTGCAGTTTTTCGAGATAATCGAGGCCGTCGACCTCGCTTTCCATGCGCAAGTCGAGCAGCACCAGATCGTATCGCTCTTCCTGGAGTTTCAACAGCGCTACGCGACCACTGTCTGCAGTATCCGCTTCGTGCCCCTCGGCGCGGATTGCCTGGGACGAGGTGAGGCGAATGCTGCGTTGATCATCAACAATGAGAATGCGCATGAGTAAGTGGTAAACAGGGGGAAACACGTGGCGGCCGCCCCTGTTTAAGGCAAACATGCCGCCGCATATATCGCAGACAAGGATTGAAGAATACAGTTCTGCGATTTCACGCAAAGTATGATTCCGAAAGCTGCAAGCTGCGGGGGAAAACAGCGCGAGCCTTGCAAAATGCTAGCCAGCAGACCCGCAGATGTATTACCCGCAATCGCTATCTCACTCCACATGAAACGATTAAATCTTCACGCGAAAAACGGCATGAGGCAGGCATAAACAAAAGCGTCGGACGGCATCGGTTTCCGATTTTCGTTCGCAAATTATTTTTCCCAACCAATCCACGCTCATTCATCATGACATCGCATCGCTCCACCTATTCCACCCCAACCGGCAACCTTTCCGACATGCTCCTGCGCGATGTCGCCTCGCTCCTCCTGACGACGGAATTGATCAGCAGTTCGCTGGTCGCATTGCGTCCGGAATGCGCGTTTTCCAACGAGCTTACGCACACGCTGAATTCGATGATTACGCTCTGCGACGAAGGTGAAACACGCGTTCAACAACCGTTGATGGAAAGCGGCATCGTATTGCCCAGCACCACCGATTCCTCTCCGAGTACTTTAATTACCGATTTCTTCCACCGCCTGCCAACTGCAGCCGATCCGCGCGTGTTTGCCGCTGAGGTCGTGGTTAATCTCCAACTTCTCGCCCAACACGTGGAATTGAAGGCCCGCCTCGCTGCCGACGAAGCCTTGATCGTTGGCCTCGATGCATTGAATCAAGCCTTGGATGTGTGGTGCGAGGAATGGCACACGTGCGGCAAGCAGATGGGGCGGCTTTCCTTTCGCAGTCGCCCCCAACAACCTTCCCACAGTCGCGAATCCAGCCATTTCGCCTTCGCCCTTCCCCAAGGAATTTGAGGCCAACGTCGTTTCCACAGACCTCAACCCACTCAAAAATTTAGGAGCATTTATGTTACGCTGGATCCTTCTTTTTCTCATAGTTGCGTTGATCGCCGGTGTGTTCGGCTTCACGGGCGTCGCCGGTACCGCGTCCGACATCGCGCGGACGCTGTTTTATATCTTTTTGGTGCTGCTTGTCATCTCCATGCTCGTGGGAGCGCTCCGCGGCCGGCCGCCAGTCTAGTCCCATGCTCACCCCTTCATTCAGCTTTCATTTTCACGCTATGAAAACGTATTTCACTTCCCTTTTGGGTATTGTCGCTATGTCCGGCATCATCGGTACTGCGGCCAGTTGTTCAGATCACAAGGAGCCCGATGCCGTGATTAAATCCAAATCCGTCGACGTAAACCCGTCGCCCGTGATCACTCCCGAGCGGGCTTTGCCGCCGACCAATGCTGCCGCGTCGCCCGTCGATGCCGCTTCGATCGTAGCGACCTCGACCGATCCATTTTCCGCCGCCAGCAACGCACTGGATTACGCGACGCGCGACAAAGCGTCATCGCTCACTACTGTTCCCGAAAAAGTGATTCGTGCGATCGATTCCAGTCTTGCCACATGGAAAGCGAAAGGCGGCACCAGCACCAACATGAGCGAGAGCAAACTCGAGCTGGCGCGCACCGACTTCACCCAGAAAGTCAACGCGCTTACCCTCGCTGACGAAGCGACTTGGAAAAGCGCCAAAATCGACGCGCTCTCCTCGCTCGAACATCTCCGCCGCGCCTACGGCGACCTGATGACGGGAAAAAAAGAAAGCTGAATTAGCTGAACATATTTCACTGAGCTCCTCCCTATTAAGAAAAGCCGGTCGCTGCCTCCATGCAGCAATCGGCTTTTTTTTGGCCAATGTTAAACACAAACTGTTCCTTTTAGGCAGGATGCCAAAGAGTTAGGCAAGGGAATGTCCTCAGATTTTGTGCGAAAAAACGTCTTTCCTGTGATTAGTCCATTAGGATAAACCTGACTTAGAATTATTCTAAATCCTAGTTGCAATCCGGTCGCATTCCAATTCGTTTTAGGGCTGACATCTCATGAATTCCCCCGCCCAAAATTGCGCCGATCTCGCCGCGAAGCTCACTGCGACTGGCCACCGCTCCACCCCGCAACGCGAGGTGGTTTTCAAGGTCATCATGGAGAAACGGGATCATCCCACCGCAGACGAGATTTTCGCCCGGGTCAAGGCACAGATGCCCACCATTTCTCTGGCGACCGTCTACAATTGCCTCGAGACCCTCGTGCAATGCGGCCTCGTCCGTCAGGTGAATTTGGAGCGCGCCCCGACTCGCTACTGCTCGAATTTACATGACCACGCGCATTTTCACGACGATGCCACGGGCCGAGTCCACGACATCGAATTGCCGCCGGACGTGCTGAAACAATTGCGCGAACTGCTCCCCGTCGGATTCGACGCCAACACCGTCGAACTCGCTTTTCGCGGCCGGGCCGCAGCCGGCAACTGACCCCGCCATTTCGCGAAAACCAAAGTATTTACTTACATGAGCAAACTGGAAATCAACGACCTCCACATCAGCATCGGCGACAAGCCCATCGTCAAAGGCCTGAACCTGACGATCAAACAGGGCGAAGTGCACGCCATCATGGGCCCAAACGGCACCGGCAAAAGCACGCTCGCCAAAGCGATCGCCGGCCATCCTGACTATACGATCACCGGGGGCGATGTTCTGCTTGATGGAAAATCAGTCCTGGCGATGCAACCCGATGAACGCGCCCGCGCCGGACTTTTCCTCGCCTTCCAATATCCCAGCGAAATCCCGGGCGTTTCCATCGCCAACTTCCTTCGCGCCGCCGTCCAAGCCCGCATGGCCGAGGGCGAAGAACTCGACGCGAGCGGTTATTACAAGCGGCTCTACGCCAAGATGGACCTGCTCAAGATCGACCGGAAATTCACGTCGCGCTCCGTCAACGAGGGCTTCTCCGGCGGTGAAAAGAAACGCTGTGAAATTCTTCAGATGGCGATGCTCGAGCCAAAGATCGCACTCATGGACGAAACCGATTCGGGTCTCGACATCGACGCCCTTCGAATCGTCGCCGATGGCGTCAACGCCCAGCGCAACAGCGCGTCGTTGCCCGGCATCATGTTGATCACGCACTACCAGCGCCTGCTCGACTATATCGTGCCCGATTTCGTCCACGTCATGTACGACGGTCGCATCGTCAAGAGCGGCGACAAATCGCTCGCCCTCGAGCTCGAAGCCAAGGGCTATGACTGGGTGAAACAGGAATTCGCCGCCGCCCACGCCTAAGCCTAAGCCCACCGATCTTTTCGCCATGAAACCACCTACCGAAATCGAACTCGCGCCCCCGGCCACGGAAAATCCCGTTGTCGGCATCGATCAGACCGCCGGCAATTTCAGTTATAAAGTCGACTACGCCTTCGACGCCGGCACCGGCTTGAGCGAGGACACCGTCCGCTACATCAGCTCGGTTAAAAAAGAGGCGCCGTGGATTCTGGATTTCCGCCTCAAGGCGCTGAAAACTTTCCTCGATAAACCGATGCCGACGCATTGGGCCACCAAGGATCTGGAAAACATCAATTTCGACAAAATCCGCTACTACCTTTCTCAAGGCCAGAAACCCAAGCGCACGTGGGACGAAGTGCCGGACGATATCAAGAAAACCTTCGAACGCCTCGGCATTCCCGAGCAGGAGCGCAAATTCCTCGCCGGTGTCGAAGCACAATTCGACTCCGAGGCCGCCTACTCGAACATCAAGGACATCGTCGCGAAACAGGGCGTGATCTTCGTCAACTCGACGGAAGGTCTCCGCGAGCACCCGGAAATTTTCCGGAAATTCTTCGGCAAGGTCATTCCCACCGGCGACAACAAATTCTCCGCGCTCAACAGCGCCGTGTTCTCCGGCGGTTCCTTCATCTACGTCCCACCAGGCGTAAAAGTTGCCCAACCGCTCCAAGCCTACTTCCGCATCAACGCCGAAAACTTCGGCCAGTTCGAACGAACCCTCATCATCGCCGACGAAGGCGCCGAGGTCGTCTACATGGAAGGTTGTACGGCACCGAAGTTCACCACTGCGACCCTGCACAGCGCCGTCGTCGAGCTGGTCGCGCTCAAGGGCGCGAAGATCCAGTACATCACCGTCCAGAACTGGGCGAACAACGTCTTCAACCTCGTCACCAAGCGTGGCGTCGCCCATGAGGACGCCGAGATCAAGTGGATCGACTGCAACATCGGCAGCCGGCTCACCATGAAGTATCCGGGCGTCGTCCTGAAGGGCAAACGCGCCCGCGGCGAAGTGCTCTCCATCGCGCTCGCCAACGACGGCCAGCATCAGGACACCGGCGCGAAGATGATTCACGCGGCCGATGACACGACTTCCAACATCATCGCGAAATCGATTTCCGTCGGACAAGGCCGCTCCACCTATCGCGGCGTCGTCCACATCCCGAAGCACTTGAAGGGTTGCAAGAACAACACCGAGTGCGACGCGTTGTTGATCAACAGCAACAGCCGCACCGACACGTACCCGGCGATTTCCGTCCGCGGCGACAAGAACGCCACCCAACACGAAGCCAGCGTCTCGAAGGTCAGCGAAGACATGATCTTCTACATGCAGCAGCGCGGCCTCACCGAGGCGCAGGCCATGAGTCTCGCCGTAAACGGTTTCATCAACGACCTCGCGCGCCAGTTCCCGATGGAATATTCCGTGGAACTGAAACGCCTCATCGATCTGGAAATGGAAGGCTCGGTCGGCTAGCGCCGACATTTTCGATTCTGGATTCCCGATTTTCGATTTTCATCGAGCCTCGGAAACCGAATCGAAAATCAAGAATCCAAAATCGAAAATTCCATGACTTCAGCCCTCACTTCCACCCCTCCGTCCCTCACCGGCTCCTTCAGCCCCGAGGTCTTCGCCGCCCATCTTGAACGCGTAAAGCACCTGCCAGTTTGGTGGCTGGATCGCAAACGAGCGGCCTACGAGCGCTTCGGCTCACTGCCGATGCCGAAACGCACCAACGAAGGCTGGCGTTTTTCAAATCTCGCCGGTCTGACGCTCGATGGATTCAAGTTTGAACGCACTGTCGCCACCGTGCTGTCAGCTCCGCCTCTATCCAACATCACCGCGGCATCGCTCACCTTCGTCAACAACACGCTCGCCGTCCGCACCGCCACCGCCGCGGATCTCGCATCGCAGCACGGCATCGTCTTCGACAATCTGCAGAGCGCACTGCTGGAACACGGTGACCTGATCAAGTCCCGCCTGCTCGCACAGCCGTCCAAACTTGGTTCGGATAAATTTGCCGCGCTGCACGAAGCATTTCTCGAGGACGGCGCTTTTGTTTACGTGCCGAAGGGAATTGAAGCCAGCCTGCCCGTCAGTGTCTTTCACCATGCCTCGGGACCGGGCTCGGCGGTTTTCCCGCACACGCTCGTCATCGCCGACGATCGAGCGAAGATCACCGTGGCCGATTTCTTCCGTTCCAAAAAAGCGGGCGATGCTCATTTCGCCTGTGGCGGAAACGATCTTTACGCCGGCCATGGCGCGCAAATCACCTATGTCGCGATGCAGGATTGGAGCCGCGAATCGCTCTCGTTCCAGTTCAACGCCACCGTCGCCAAGCGTGATGCGAAAGTGCTCTCGTTGAACCTTCACGCTGGTGCGCGCCAGGCACGACATGAGTCGTTTTCCCAACTACAAGCGCCCGGCGCCCACTCCGAAATGCTCGCGCTCACCGTCGCGCAAGGCACCCAGGAATTCGACCAGCGCACGCTGCAAATTCACCAAGCGCCAAACACGTCGTCGAACCTGCTCTATAAAAACGCCCTGCTCGACCAGGCTAAAACTGTTTTCTCAGGCTTGATTGTCGTCGATCCCGACGCGCAAAAAACGGACGCCTACCAGAGCAATCGCAACCTGATGCTCTCTGACGAAGCCGAGGCAAATTCATTACCCGGCCTGGAAATTCGAGCCAACGACGTGCGATGCACGCACGGCGCCACCAGCGCGCGCATCGATGCCGAGCAGGAATTCTACTTGGAAGCGCGGGGCATCAAACCGGCCCAAGCCCAGGAATTGCTCGTCTTCGGTTTTTTTGAAGAAGTTCTCGGCAAGATCGAAAACGAACAGTTGCACGACCAACTCACCGCCATCATCCGCGATAAATTCAAGCACTAGCGAATAGCGCGGCCGCTGGCTCCCTCGTCCTCCGGCCGCACCTTCGTCTACTCACCAGCCGCTATTCACCACCCGCTACTTTCTATGAGCACCGACAAACGCGACCGCATCCTTTCCCGAGAAATCATCGCCACGCAGATTCCGAGCGGTGACAAACAAACGCTCTTCAAGGGCGACTCGGTTTTCATTCACCAGGTGCTCGGAGGAAGCTACACGGTCCAAACCTCGACCGGACTGTTTTGCATCGAAGGCAAGGACGCGGACGCGATCGGCGAAACCGTCGCCGAACAAACCGTCAACACTGCCACGCTGGCCGATGGAGCGCCCGACCCGGAAGCGGTGTGGGCGCAGTTGCGCAAAGTTTTTGATCCCGAAATTCCCGTTAATATCGTCGATCTCGGCCTCGTTTATTCGATGGACGTCAACAAACAGGACCAAGGCGGTTTCAAAGTGGATGTCGCGATGACCCTGACCGCGCCGGGATGCGGCATGGGGCCCGCCATCGCCGAAGATGCCAAAGGCAAAATACTCCTCGTCCCCGGCGTGAGCAACGCCGACGTCCGCATCACCTGGGAGCCAGCCTGGAACCAGTCGATGATTTCCGAAGAAGGGAAAATGAAACTCGGATTGATCTGAATGGAAAAGGCAGGACGCGTTATCCCTAACGCGCCGTATCGGCGTGCGTCCTATCCCGCGTACGCCGCGTCCAAGCCCAAACGGAAATAGCCGCGGGCGTTGCCAAAGCAAATTTCGCGCACCATCGCACCGATCAATTCACGATCGGCGGGCAGTTCGCCCCGCTCCATCTCATTGCCGAGCAGATTGCAAAGCACCCGGCGAAAATATTCGTGGCGCGTATACGACAGAAAACTCCGCGAATCCGTCAGCATGCCGACGAAGCGGCGCAACAAACCGAGATTGGACAAGGCATTGATCTGCCACTCCATCGCTTCCTTCTGATCAAGGAACCACCAACCGCTGCCGAACTGCATCTTGCCGGGAACTGACCCGTCCTGAAAATTGCCAATCATCGTCGCAAAAATGTAATTGTCCGCGGGATTAAGGTTATAGAGGACCGTGCGCGGCAGCTGGCCGGTGGAATCAAGCGTGTCGAGATAGCGACTCAGGGAGCGAGCTTGCGAAAAATCACCGATCGAGTCGAAGCCCGTGTCCGGTCCGAGTTGCTTGAGCAAACGGGTATTATTGCTGCGCATCGCTCCCAAGTGCAGCTGCTTCGTCCAACCGCGTGCTGCATCCCAGCGTCCGAGTTCGAGCATCAAAAACGAACTGAACTGCGCGAGTTCAGCTGGAGTAGCCGCGCGTCCGTTGCGCGCGCGGTCGAAGATCAACTTCGCTTCCGCCGCATTGCAGGGTTCGGCAAACGCGGTCTCCATTCCGTGGTCGGAGAGACGTCCGCCGAAAGCGTGGAAGTCGTCGTGGCGTTTCTTCAGCGTCGCGAGAAAATCGTCGAACGTTCTGATTGAGCCCGAGCCCGACGCACCAGCGAGTTTTTCGAGGTAGGGATTAAAGGCGGCCGGTTGGTGGACAATGAATGCCTTGTCCGGACGGAACGTCGGATAGACCCGCGTCTTGATGCCGGTTTTCCGGATTTGTTCGTGAATCTCCAGCGAATCCGCCGGATCGTCCGTCGTGCAAATGACGGCAACCTTGTTGGCGGCGAGAATATCGTGAACCCGCATGCCCGGCAGCTTCGCGTTCGCTTGCGCCCAAATTTCCTTCGCGCTGGCGGGATTGATCACCGCATCGACGCCAAAGTAGCGCTTCAGTTCGAGGTGCGACCAATGATAAAGCGGGTTGCGCAACGTGTAGGGCACCGCCGCACACCATGCCTCATGCTTTTCCCATGGCGTGGCGTTGCCCGTGCAAACGCGCTCGTCGACGCCATTCGAGCGCATCGCGCGCCACTTGTAGTGATCGCCCCCGAGCCAGATTTCCGCCAGATCAGCGAACGAGTGATTGTCTGCAATCTGCGCCGGCGGCAAATGGCAGTGATAATCGTAGATCGGTTCCGACTTCGCGAAGGTGTGGTACAAATCGCGGGCCGCGTCGCTTTGCAGAAGAAAATCATCGTTAATGAAGGAGGACATGGGAGAGATTCTTTGGAATGAGACCTATAGGACTTATAAGTCCCATGAGTACAAACTCGGAAGCGATTACCGGCTGATATCACCCAACATGGCTTCGAGAGTACCATAACTCTCGAGCAATTTGCTGGTGGCCGCACCGCGTTCCTTCGAGGCGAGCCCGGTGTTTTCCGCGAGGAAAATCAGGTAGGCGGCGATCCGCTTCGAGAAAAGCAAACGAGCTTCCGGGCTAACCGCATAGAAGCGGGCGCGCTGCGCGTAACCGGCCGCAGTGTGATCACCGAGCGCGGACTTCTCCGGTTTGCCGCCGGCGGCAAGCACGTAGAGGAAATTATATTCGAAGAAAAACATGTGTTCGGCCGAGGGCGTCAGCGCCTCAAGTGCGGCGCGCGTTGCGGCCGGAGCAGCGAAAACATCCACCGATTTGCCGACCGCGGCAAGCGACGTGGTCACGAAAATGCGCGCCATTTTCTGCTCAGTGGCATCGCTGCTGAACGCCCCGGCCACGGCCATCGCGATGGTGAATTGATACCAGTCGTGCCAGAGCACCGCATCGGTCGCGTTCTTTGACTGGGAAAGCGCCACCCCCATTTCGTAGGTATAGCGGCCGCTGGTCTTGATTTCGAGCGCGCTGCCGGTGACTTCGCCCATGACCTGATAATTCTCGGCGGATTTGCCGGAGCCGGAATGGAAGCCGATGCTCACCTTGAATTTCTTGCAGACATCCCACTGTTTCTGGATCAACGCGCGCAAGGCAGTATTGTCCGGATAAGGTGTGTTCTTTTGGAAACCGAACGCCGGCGCGACAAAGTTGACTGGCATCTCCAGCGCTTCGCAGAGCGCGAGCATGATCGCAGTGGTCTCGGGCGTCGTCAGGCCGGGCAACTCGTCGATGGAGAGTTCCCGCAAATAAGTGCAGCCGACTTCTGTGGTAAACGCGGCTTTGCGCGCGGCGGCGTACTTTTCGTCGCGAACCTTCATCTTCTGCATCGGCGTCCAGACGGTGCAGAGCAGCGCATTAAATGCAGTGTCGTCGAGTTTCAGACCGGCGGCGGCCACCCGCGCCCGGGTCTTGGCCACGAGGTCCGCGGGCACGGCGGAAAGTTTCGC
>JAYVMJ010000074.1:0-3226 GCA_043759025.1 Verrucomicrobiota bacterium
CCAACGCTCATGCCCTTTGCCAGCTCCGCACCCTCCGCGCCAATCATCAGTGGGAAAAATACTGGTCCACCAACTGACTTCACTTCCAATTACACCCAACGGAAAAGGCGTTGAAGTAATTCCCTTGCGGGTGGCCTTGGGCATCACGGGAAATTAACCACGCGAGTCGGACAGACAAGCCGTTTCCGAGTGAAGATCCCCGGAGCAGGCTCCTGGGCATTTGGTCAAGCACCCCTGCTCCAGCATCCAGCCATTTCCGTTTTCCTAGCAGCCGTCGTTCGACAGCCGTTTCGACAGGCTCAAGGCCCAGAGCTTGTCGTGGGGCGGCGGCCTCCTCCGCGGCGAGTCGGGCTTTTTTGCGAAGGTTGATTTGCCAGACCCAACCGACCTCATAATTCGCCAGCCGTTTCGTCCGCGTTCCTGCGCATACCATTTGCAAAATCTCCAAAAAAGTAGCCGAAGGCCGAAAATTCTGATTCTTGATAGCCGCTGGCATAATCCTTCTCTTCCACCCCTATGAAACGTGTCTTGAAATTCCTTGGCTACGCCCTCGGCGTGATCGTTGCGGTGCTTCTCGTGGCGATCGGTTCAGTCTATGCGTTGAGCAATCGTCGACTGCACAAGTCTTATCAAATCGTCGTCCAGCCCGTCGTCATCCCGACGGACGCGGCAGCGATCGCGCAGGGAAATCATATCGCCCACACGCGCGGGTGCACCGAATGTCACGGCGCGGATTTCGGCGGCCACGCGGTGATTGATGATCCGGCCATGGGCCTGATGTACGCGCCCAATCTCACCGGCGGCCAGGGCAGCATCACCCAAACATTCAACAACGACGATTGGGTGCGGGCCATCCAGCACGGCATCGCGAAGGATGGGCATCCATTGGTCTTGATGCCTTCCATCGAGTTTTCCCACTTTTCGAACGACGACCTCGGCGCGTTGATCGCTTATCTTAAAACGCTCCCGGCGGTTAATCGCGACCGGGTTGCCGTCAAGGTTGGCCCGGTGGCCCGCGCCCTCATTCTCGCGGGGCAGATCGAACTCGCGGCTGAACGCATCGATCACGCGGGATTGGTCCCGCCAGTGGTTATTCCCGGCGTAACTGTCGCGTACGGCCACTATCTCGCCGCCGGATGTGTCGGTTGCCACGGCGAGCAACTCGTCGGCGGAAAAATTCCGGGCGGTGCGCCCAATTGGCCGCCCTCGCGCAATCTCACCCCGGCGGGCGATCTCGCGAAATGGACCGAGCTTGATTTTTCCAATACCCTAAAAACGGGCGTTCGGCCCGACGGCCTGAAATTAAGCCCGGTCATGCCCGCCGTGTTCGGCCAGATGAACGACACCGAAATCAAGGCGCTCTGGGCGTACCTGAAATCCATCCCGCCCGTCGCTGGCAAAAGGTCATAAGCGCTCCGCGAAATCCCCCTGGAATGGAGCCGGAGCGACCCCGCTGCGGTTAGTCGGTTCTTGGACGAGGTCGCCCACGCTCCAGGGCTTCTGTATCAGCGCAGGCCGAAAACCTGCTGCAACATCATCGCGAGATCGGAACCGGGAACGTAGCCGGAGCCATGTTTTCTGACGATGGATTTGCAGCGATAAGCCCGCACGGCGGGAACATCCACCGACATAATCTCAACTGAATTTGCGCGCATACCGGCAACCTCCGCGGCGGTCAGCGGTGTCCAGGAAAAAGGCAGGCCAGTCGAGTTGCAATCAACGTCCCAGCCGGCAACAAAACCGAGCGGCAGCGGTTTGCGCAGAAGCGCGGGATAACGCTGGATAAAATCGGGAGTACGGTTCGTGGCCACGCGCACCTTGACGATCGTATGCAACCGGTCGAAGTACTGCTGGAAGTTGTCCACCTTGTGCGCGCGCCATTCGCGGAGAAAATCGAGCGGATCGATGCCCATCAGGTTCAATCCGTTCCATAAGCCTTGTTCGTTCGGGCTGCCGAATTTTTTCCAATTGTACCAGGATGGGAATTCATCGCTTACCATGAGCCCGATTTCAAAATGCATGTGCGCACGGTCGCGAGGGATACTACCACCAAAGCCGGTGTGGCCCATGGTTGCGATCACCTGCCCCGCCGTAACGCTCACCCCTGGAGCGATGCCTGGCTCGATTTTTGAGAGATGTGCATAAAGCGTATAAACCGCCGGCGTCAGCCCGGTGTGTTCGATCACGATATAGCGACCGTAGTTGCTGTCGCCGGCCCTGCTGCTCACGTTCCGGACAATTCCGGGCATGGCGGCAAAAATCTTGTCCGCCGGTTCACCATGCGCATCGCGAGAAACCGGTTTGATATCCAGGCCTTCGTGGAACTGCGTGCCGTTGCTCCGAATACAGCCGAATAAACCCGACTCGGGATCGCCCGACGCGGTTGGCTGCGCCCACGCCTCATAACCTTTGCCTTGCGCCCACGCGGGATTGGGCGTCGGCCATTGAAATTCAATTCGCTGCGCGAAAAGAGCGGCCGTTAAACTTAAAAAAAGGAAGGAAAGGAAAACGCGTGGCACGGGGAAAAATAACGTTAGGCGAAAAATAAGCGGAGAGTCACAACAACTCAAATGGGCCGCCCGCGGAAAGCACGAAATGAACGCCTCATTTCGCCGGGACGTTCGCGGCGGTTTCAAAAGCCTCCAGAATTTCCGCGCCAATCGCATCAGCCACGAGACGGCCCCGAACGGTGAGACTGATCCGGCCTTCCGGCGTGGCAGTGAGCAGCCCTTCGACCAGCAATCGCGGCCATAATTCCTCCACCCCTTTCCATTGCGTCATGGGGAATCGTTTTTGCAGACGCGGGAGAGAAACGCCGCAATTCATCCGCAGGCCAAAAATCACCGCGTCCTCCGCAAGCAATTCATTCGTCAACACGACCCGATCCGCCGTTGCTCGGCGTCCAGCGTCGACATCCGCGTGCCAGCGCACCAAGTCCGGCGGATTACTGCCGCGAATACCTGCGTATTGCGAAGCCGCCGAAGGCCCGAGCCCGACCCATTCGTGCATATTCCACGTATTGAGATTGTGCCGGCACGCGTGGCCAGGACGGGCGAAGTTTGAAACTTCATACTGCTGAAATCCCGCCGCTTCGAGGTACTCCCAAGTTTTCCGGTAGAATAGCGCTTCCTTGTCCACATCGAGCTTCACCTTGCCTTGGGAAAGCTTCACCCACAACGCCGTGTCCTCCTCAAAGGTAAGGCAGTACGTCGACAGATGATCCGGG
>JAYVMJ010000075.1:0-9645 GCA_043759025.1 Verrucomicrobiota bacterium
CGACTTGGTCGCGGTGCAGCCCGAAATCACCGGGAAAAAACACTTCGCCGAAGTCGCCTTGGAATATTCTCAGCGTGCCGTCGCGCTCGATCCCCAGAATCCCGTGAACGTATTGTCGCTCGCCGTGTGCCATGGCAAACTCGCGCTCTACAGCGACACCCGCGACAAGGTAAAATATTCCCGCCTCGTCTGGGAGGAAACCAAACGCGCACTGACGCTGGACCCCGACTATGCCTGGGCCCACCACGTGCTCGGACGCTGGAATTGCGAGGTGGCAACGCTGAGCGGCGTTTCAAAAATTTTCGTGAAGCTGTTTTATAGCAAACTCCCTCCGGCCTCGATCGATGAAGGTATTCGACAGCTCGAAACCGCCACCAAACTGGAACCGGATGAATTGAGCCACTGGCTCGAACTGGGGCTCGCGTACCTCGCGGCGGGGAAACCTGACCAAGCCCGCACGCAATGGACGCACTGCCTCTCAATGCATTCGCGCGGTGTCTATGACGACTCCGCCATGAAGAAAGCCCGCGACGAGCTGGCCAAGCTGGACTGATTCCCGCCTGTTCTCTCGCCATCCGATCCTCACAAGCTGTTTCGCTCAAGGGAAAGGCCGTGCTTCCCGTCCGGCTTCATTTCAACTTGCCATCCGCGTTTCAGTGCAACGCCTGGACCACGAGTTTCTCATATTCATCCTTCGGCATCGCACCCACCTTTCTGTTAACAATGCGCCCTTTCCGATTAATCAGAAAGGTAGTCGGTAGCGCATCGAGGTCGCCAAAAGCGTGGGTGATAGTGTCGTCAGCCATCGCAACTGTATAGTTCATTCCTTTCGTCTGGACGAATTTCTTAACGTAATCGGGCTTTTTATTATCAACGGAAACCCCGACGATCACCAACCCCTGCGGCCCATATTTTTTCTGCAATTCAATATAGCCCGGGATTTCCCCGATGCAGGGCACGCACCACGTGGCCCAGAAATCCAACACCACCACCTTCCCCTTGAGGTCAGCAGAGCCGACTTCGTGACCATTGAGATCCATAAGTTTCCAGGCTGGTTGGATTTGATTAACCAATGCAGGGGTATCTTCGGCTCGCGCCAACGGACTCGCATAAAGCAAGACCGCTGCAGCCATCCCTATCCACGGAGTTAAAGACAAAAAATTCAGTGATTTCATAGTGGTGAGAGCCACCACTATCACTCTTCTTCCCGGAAAACACAAACGGGCAGCGAGCGCGGGAAACCTCAGGGAGTCGTTATCTCTACGTTTAGGACATCAATGAATTTTTTCATCGCTGGAGTCAGCACCCGCCCCTTGCGATGCATGATCGCCAGTGGTCGCGTAAACTCCTTACCCTTGAAATTGATCGTGACCAGTGTCCCCTGACGCACCTCCTGCACCACTGTCGCTTGCGGCACGATCGCGATACCGTGATCGATTTCCACCGCGCGTTTTACCGTCTCGATATTGTCGAATTCCATCACCGGCGTGATTTCCAATTTATAGTCGCGGAAAATCTGATCAACCGCCTTCCGCGTCGGAATATCCGGATCGAAACCGATGAACTTGTGCGCCGCCAAGGTCTTAATATCCACATCCGCCTCCTTCGCCAACGGGTGATTGGGATTCGCGATCAAAATGAGCCGGTCGTTGCGGAAAGGAATCATCTCGATCTGCCGGGTCCGCTGCGGAAACGCCACCAGGCCAAAATCCACCGAATTGTGGAGAATATCTTCGTAAACGAGATTCGAGCGACGGTATTCGATCCGCACATTCACCAAAGGAAAATCATGCAGGAATTTTTTGATATACGGCGGAAGCTCGTGCAGCCCGATCGAATAAATCGTGGAAATTCGGATGGTTCCGCTGATTACTTTCTTCATTTCCTGCAGCTCGCTCTGCAATTTTTCGTAACCGTGCAAAATTTCCTTGGCCGCCTCGTAAATTCGCTGACCTT
The DNA here is from genome assembly GCA_043759025.1 of Verrucomicrobiota bacterium. Classification (GTDB taxonomy): domain Bacteria; phylum Verrucomicrobiota; class Verrucomicrobiia; order Opitutales; family Opitutaceae; genus Lacunisphaera. Next base: position 1,957 of record JAYVMJ010000075.1, read on the forward strand.
CCCGCGTGAGATTAAACTGCTTCTGGCTACGATCGATCATCAGCGTCTTAAATGTGCGCTCCATCGAACGAGCCTGTTGGCTGACCGCCGACTGGGTAATACCATTCAACTTCGCGGCCTTGGAGAAACTTTTGGTTTCAACCAAATCAGCGAAGATTTTGAAGTTTTCGATTTGCATGCGGCGTTTGTTGTTGGGCCCACCATAATAAATGCTAATCAGCAAGCCATCCCAAAAGCACGAATCAGTTATGCTTATTGACTACACCTTATTCCAACAAAGGGTTGATGAATTGCGTCAGCGCGTTCGCGCTTCGTGCGCCACGGCTGGGCGCGATCCGCGCGATGTCGCCATTTTGCCCGTGACCAAAAATCATCCGGCGGGCGCGGTGGAATATGCCGCGCGTTCTGGTTTCCCGAGCGTCGGCGAAAATCGCGTGCAGGACGCGGTGGAAAAGCGCGCTCTAACATCGGTCGCACTCCGCTGGGAGCTGATCGGGCATTTGCAGTCGAACAAAGCAAAACTGGCCGCCACCAATTTTCAACGGATCCAAAGCGTGGACAGCGAAAGGCTGCTCACCGCTCTGGATCGCGCCGCAGGCGAAATGGACGCCCCACTCTCGATTCTGTTGCAGATCAACGCCGGCAATGATCCGGCAAAATTTGGCGTCGAGCCGGCGGTCGCACCGGAGTTGCTTGAATTCGCCTTGGCCAAATCGCACTTGAAAGTGGAAGGACTCATGACCATCGCCCCGCTCTCGGACGATCCGGCCGTCGCTCGCCGCACGTTCGCAAACCTTCGGTCGATCCGCGATAATCTCGTGGCGCAACTGGGCGCGCCTCTGCCCGAATTGTCGATGGGCATGAGCGGCGATCTCGACGTCGCCATCGCGGAAGGCAGCACGATGATCCGTGTTGGCAGCGCGTTATTCGGCGCGAGGACTTGAGCGGAAAGTTCCAGAAAAATCTTCAAAAAGCGGAAACTTTCCGCGTTGCGCTGGCAGCTGAAGCACATTGGGTGTTTTCCGTGGAAGCGCAAAAGATCGCGGATTCGGAGAGAAAAGCATTGGTCGCATTGCTGGACGATCCGTCGCCCGCGGTGCGCCAGGCCTTGCGCACCCGTTTCGCTGAGCGCGGAAAAGCGAGCGCAGATTTCCTTCAGGAGCTGGCGCGGCAATCGGATTCAGCGGTCGCGAAACACGCCTCCCAATACCTGCGTGAACTGAACTTCACCGATCCCGTCAGCGAATTCCGCGACTTCATCCATTCACTCAACTACGAATTGGAAACCGGCGCAATTTTGCTCGCTCGCACGGTCAACCCCAGTGTGGACGTCGGCGCCGTTTGCCTGAAACTCGATGCGATGGCCGCGCGTTGTCGCGAACTCATCGCGGAACCCGCGACCGCGCGCGAAAAATGTCGCGTGCTCAATCGTGTGCTCTTTCACGAAAACGGTCTGCGTGGCAACGCCGACAATTACTCGGATCCGTTGAATAGTTTCTTGGACCAAGTGCTGATCCGTCAGAAAGGAATTCCGATTTCCCTGTCGATCGTTTACCTGCTCGTGGCCGAACGCGTGGGATTGCAACTTGAGGCCGTCGGTCTGCCCGGCCACTTCATGGTCGGCTGTTTCGAGGAATCCGCTCCTTTCTTCATCGATACTTTCAATGCCGGCCTGTTGCTGACTGCGGAAGAGACGTTCGACCTGCTCAAGGAAGGTTCCACCGAAGCCTCCCTCATCGATCTCGCTCCGACGCCCATACGCGAAGTCCTGAGTCGGTGCTGCCGCAACTTGGTGAGACAATACGCTGCGACGAATCAGCCCGCGCAGGCCCGGCTTTTTGCCTGCTTTGTGGCCGAATTCGAAGCTGCGTACGAACGCAACGCCTCCTGACAGAATCGGCTCGTTCTCGTCCGCGAAGTGGGCTTTGCTTTCGCGCCCGATGAGCATCGCCACTGAGACGACTTATACACTCGCACAACTAAGGGATTGGCCTGCTTGCGTGCCTGACTGGCCATCCGACGGGGTCGCGTTGGCGGTAATTGGCCATCCGGTAACTCATTCCCTCAGCCCAACGATGCACAACGCTGCGTTAGCTGAACTCGCGAAGGCCAAGCCTGAATTCACAAAATGGCGTTACTTTAAATTCGATATCGCGCACGAGCAGTTGGTAGAAGCACTACAGTTTTTTCATCGGAAAAAATTTCGCGGATTAAACCTGACCGTGCCGCACAAGGCACTCGTTATGGAATATCTCACATCTGTCGATAGCGATGCACAGAATTCCGGGGCCTCCAATACGATCAGCTATACTAAAGAGGGTTGGAAAGGAGCGAATACTGACGGTTACGGCCTCGCCACCGCGTTGCGTGAGGACTTGGAGGTGGAATTGAGCGGAGCGCACATCATATTGTTAGGAGCAGGCGGCGCTGCACGCGGCGCTGCAATGCAGTGCGTGCTCGATCAGTGCGCATCTTTGTGGATTGGAAATCGTACGCAAACCTTGCGCGACAAACTCGTAAGGAACCTCAGGAAGATTTGTCCTTCGACAATTACGATCCAACCTTTCAGCTTAAAAACTCTACGGCCAAAACCGCCCGCAAAATCAGTGGTAATCAACGCCACTTCGCTCGGACTAAAACCAGATGATGGATCGCCACTTGATTTAAAAACGTTTCCCCCACCAGCCAAAGTCTATGATATGATTTACCGCCCTCCGCAAACGGCATTGTTGCGGCAGGCTGCAGCTATGGGCATCCCAAATTCCAATGGACTTTCTATGCTTGTTCACCAAGGAGCCGCCTCCCTTGAGATCTGGACTGGTGAAACCGCTCCGGTCGCAATCATGCATCAAGCCGTTCGCCGCGCTATAATCTGATTCCCCATGATCCCCACTTGGCAAGAAATCTCCCGCATCGTCCCCCCTTGGTTTTTCCCCGTGTGGATCGGACTCGTCGGCGCTTGCGTGGGAAGTTTTCTCAATGTGTGCATCTACCGCATCCCGAAGGAAGAATCAGTGGTCACGCCGCGATCGCACTGCGGCTGCGGGAAACTCATCGCTTGGTACGATAACATTCCGATCCTCAGCTGGATCATCTTGCGCGGTCGCGCGCGTTGCTGCGGACGTCCCTTTAGTTTTCGCTATCCGGCAATCGAGTTCCTGACCGCCGCCCTGTTCGTGGTTTGCTGGCTGCAATTTTCTCCCGCCAAAGCCGTCGCGGGCATGGTGCTTTGTGCGATCGTCATCTGCGCGCTTTTTATCGATCTCGACCACATGATCATTCCCGACGTGTTCACGATCGGTGGCGCCGCCGCCGGAGTTTTTTTGTCGTTCGCGCTGCCAGCGCTCCATGACCAGACCCACGACTTGTTCCTCATCTCGAGCATTCGCTCGGCGCAACAATCGGTGCTCGGCCTATTCGTCGGCTCGGCGCTCGTGCTGTGGATTGCGCTGTTCGCCGAAGCGATCTTGAAAAAAGAGGCCATGGGCTTCGGGGACGTTAAATTCCTCGGGGCACTCGGTGCTTTCGTCGGCTGGAAGGGCGCCGTATTTGGCATGTTCGGCGGCGCCATGCTCGGCTGCGTTTGGTTTATCGTCGCGACGCTCGTGCAAAAAATCACCGGCAAAAAAGCCGCGGCGGGCCTCCGCGCGGAGAACCCGGACGGACAGCCCGCGGAACTGGGCCTCGGCGCCCACGTACCTTTCGGTCCGATGCTCGGCGTGGCCGCCCTGATTTATTTCTTCGGCGCCCACCGCTCGGTGGACGCTTACTTCAACGAACTCCAATCACTCTTTTGAGCCGTCGCCACCGGCATTGAATTCCGGAGGGACGACGCCCGCGTTGCCTTGGATCAGGAGCCGCAGCAAGTAGGCCATGCATTCCTCGCGGGTCTTGTTTCGTTCGATGGCAAGCTGGTCGGCACGCTTGAGCAATTGGCTCGCCATCGCCTCAGCCTGAGGAGGTGCCGCACCCAGCTTTCCGCACAGCTCCGTAAGTTTGGCTAGTTCGTCCATAGTTCGGCATCGAGACCCGGAGCCGTTCCCGGCTCGAAAGTAAATCCTGTTTTCTCATCCAGTCCGAGCCGCGTCAGCATGGCCAACGCGACAAATCCCTCGCCGTTCGAAACGGCGGACCGAATTTCGCCGGCCTTTTTCTCTCCCTGAAAAAGCGGTGTTCCTGTTTTCGGCGCTCCGCCATTGCCTCTCACTCGCTGCAATTGCCGCCGCACTTGGCCCAAATTTTTGAGCCGCGCCATCACTTCCTGTCCAAGGTAACACCCTTTCGTGAATGAAATCGCCTCCTGCTCCAACCCCGCCTCATTGGGCAAATCGCCCGGGCCAATGTCCTGCGGCACCGACGGCATACCCGACAAAATTCGCGCCCGTTCAATTTCACCCGACGCCACTTCAATACAGCCTGCGGCACTCAATCGTTTTTGCCATTCCGCCACCCCCGCTTCGGAACCGATGAGCTCATAATTTGCCGCAGCACTCCACCGGCCCCGAAAGATCCAACTGCCGTCGACCTGATTAAATTTCCCCGGAGCTGGCAACTCGCCCATCAACGCGGTAAGGGGCTCGCCGCCAGTTTGGTTTTGCCAGATAACCAAACCCCGCGCTCCGTCCGTTTGATCCTCAATCAGCACGTCATCCGCGATGATGTACTGTTCCAGCCGTTGAACAATGGTCGCCGCCGCCGAATGGTCGCTCAATAGGCGAAACTGATTCACCGCCTCCCTTAACACGTGACTGTCCGCCAGCACCTTGCCCTTCTGATTTAACCACAATCCATAGGTCACAGAACCCGCCGGCGCTTTCAGATCATTGGTGAATTGGCCCTGAAGGAAACCAGCCGCATCCTCGCCGGTTATTTTTAACCATGCTCCCGGTCGAAAACCACAAATTGATGCAAAAAAAAGTCTCACAAAAAATGTTTATATCCACCTAATCCAGAAGTGATAGGCACAGGATTTAAGAATCTTATGATCTTCCATTTGACGAAGAAAGGAAACCAACTAGATATATTGCAGTCAACTAACACTTCTCCCGCATAGCGGGAGTTTTGGGGTAACTAAGAAAGCAATGGCCGGTCGCTTAGGGGTAGGCGACCGGCCTTTTCTTTGCCCAAATTCTTGGCTCTCACAGAGAGCAAGACTTGATCCCTGCCGCTGAACCACGACAAGCTCGCCCTTCATGCAGAAAACTTCCGATATCAACGTCGTCGAAACCCGCGCCCTGCCTTCGCCCGCAGCCCTCCTCGCGGAAATGCCCAAAACCGAGCTTCAGTCCGAATTCGTCACGCGCACCCGCGGTGATATCCGCCGGGTGATCTTTACCGACGACAAACGCTTCCTGCTGATCGTCGGACCTTGCTCGATTCACGATCTCCACGCGGGCCGCGTCTACGCCGCGAAGCTCGCCGCCCTTTCGCGCGAAGTTTCCGACCGCGTATTAATTGTGATGCGGGTTTATTTCGAGAAACCGCGAACCACCGTCGGATGGAAAGGCCTGATCATGGATCCCCATCTGGACGGATCGCATGACATCGCCGCCGGCCTGCGCCTTGCCCGTACTTTCTTGCGTGATGTACTCGACCTCGGTTTGCCGACCGCAACCGAACTGCTCGATCCGATCACTCCGCAATACATCGCCGACCTGATCTGCTGGTCCGCCATCGGGGCCCGCACCGCCGAGTCGCAAACGCACCGCCAAATGGCTTCGGGGCTCTCAATGCCACTCGGTTTCAAAAATGGCACCGACGGCTCAATTCCGACCGCGATCAACGCCATTAAGGCCGCCGCCCAACCGCATACTTTCCTGGGAATCAATTTAGACGGCTCCGCTTCCGCCATCGTCACGCGCGGCAATCCCGACTGCCATGTGGTTTTGCGAGGCGGCACCTCCGGCCCCAACTACCTGCCCGCCCACATCGCCCAAACCGAGCAATTGCTGGCGAGGGCCGGCTTAACCAAATCGGTGCTGGTCGACTGCTCCCACGACAATTCCGCCAAACAGCCCGAGCGACAACCCGAGGTGATGAGGGAAATCCTCGCGCAAATCAAAGCCGGCAACACCTCGATCATGGGCGCGATGGTGGAAAGCAATCTCGAGGCCGGCAGCCAGCCTTTCCCTCAGCCGAAGGATAAACTTCGTTACGGCGTGTCGATCACCGACGCGTGCATCGACTGGAAAACGACTGAATCCCTCGTGCGTGAAATTCACTCGACCCTCGCCCCCCGTTTCACCTGATCGTCAAAGTAGATTACAAAGAAATTCGAAAGCGAAGTAGCCTCCGTTTAATCCATCTGCTTCGAAAATAATTCCGTGTTTTTCCACGCCTCCCTCCGTACGCTTTCCCTCCCATGAAGACCCCCATCCGTGTCGCAGTTACCGGTGCCGCCGGCCAGATCGGCTACTCGCTCCTCTTTCGCATCGCTTCCGGTGCCATGTTCGGACCCGACCAACCGGTCATCCTCCAACTCATCGAGGCTCCGATCGAAAAAGCCCTGAAGGCACTCGAAGGCGTCGCCATGGAACTCGATGACTGCGCGTTTCCTCTGCTCAAGGGCATCGTGCAAACGGACAAGGCCGAGGTCGGCTTTAAGGACGCCAACTGGTGTCTGCTCGTCGGCGCCAAACCTCGCGGTCCCGGCATGGAGCGCGCGGATCTACTCAAGGACAACGGCAAGATTTTCATTGGCCAGGGCCAGATCATTGACGCCGTCTCTGCGGCGGACGCGCGGATCGCAGTCGTCGGCAATCCCGCCAACACGAATTGCATGATCGCAGCCAGCCAGGCCAAACGCCTGACCGCCGATCGCTTCACCGCGATGGTGCGCCTCGATCAAAACCGCGCTCAAAGCCAGCTCGCGAAAAAAGCCGGCGTCGATCTCACCGCCGTCAAAGACATCTTCATCTACGGCAACCACAGCCCGACGATGTTCCCGGCGTTCGCCCACGCCACGATCAACGGCCAGCCTGCGAGCACCGTCATCAATGACAGCGCGTGGCTTCAAGGACCTTTCCTCGAGACCGTCGGCAAACGTGGCGCCGCGATCATCGCCGCCCGCGGCGCGTCCTCGGCCGCTTCCGCCGCCAACGCCCTCGTCGACCACGTGCGCAGCCTCGTGACGCCCGGCGCGATCCATTCGATCGCGGTAAAATCCAACGGCAACTACGGCTTCGATGCCAACGTCTGGGCGGGCATGCCAGTGCGCACCACGACGCCCGGCTCCTATGAAATCATCACCAGCTACGCGATGGACGACTTTGCGAAATCGAAGATCGCCGCCACCAACAAGGAATTGGTGGAAGAACGCGCCTTCGTCGCAGAGATGATCAAATAAAAGCCCCTCAACGCTCCCTGCAAAAGTCATTGCGGCGATCCTTCACGGGCTCGCCGTTATTTTGCGCCTATTGATAATTAGTGCCGAAGCCAGCTGAGGTAGGGCGCTTTATCCCTAAAGCGCCGTTCAGGGTTCCCGACCACGCAAGTCACGCGTGCAGACCTGTTGACCCGGCGGGTTAAGGATAACCCGCCCTACCTCGACGCCCGTCTCCCCTCTCGCGCTTCTTCGCCTAACTCTCAATAATTTTTCGTCATTCACTTCGTTCGCGATGACAGACCGCTAGCAGCCTGTCGGACTTTGCCGACTGAAGGCGTCTACAGATAAATATTCGCCTTCGAATA
>JAYVMJ010000076.1:0-12371 GCA_043759025.1 Verrucomicrobiota bacterium
CTTCTCGCCGACCCAGCGCCGGAAATCCTCCGACCATTTTTGGACGGCGAGAATGGGGACGAGGGCCTGGGTGCGCATGGGGCGGAGAGCGCGAGTGATCCGGGAAATACTTTCCCGCTCCGCCGTGATTTTGACGGCCGGCTTTTTCTTTTCCTCTTCCGGCGGTGGACGGCCGAGCCCGTGTTTGGCCAGCTCCTCGCGCAGTCCCTCCAGCTCAAGGGCGGCCTTGCGGGTGTGCGTGTCCTCGACGCGACGGGCGAGCAACTCAGCATCATCGGTGAAGACCTGGACGCTTTCCCGCGCCCTGGAAATCCCCACATAAAAACTCTCCCGCGATACGGCCGCAAAGGACCGGGAGGAGGCGACGAACAAGGCCACGTCCACCGTCTTACCTTGGGCCGCGTGCGAAGTGATGGCGTAGCCGTGCTGAAATGTCCGGTACGATTGTGGCAGCGTGCGCCCGTCTTTTAAGGCGATACCGTCCCGACCCAAGGTTTTGATTTGGACGCGCTCGCCATTGGTGAAATCTTTGGCGTTCGACTGCAAAAGGAGCCAGTCACCGGGAGCGACTTTTAACTCGCGGGTTTCGCCCACATCGAACGACGCCGGAGAGCGGCTAGGATGCCAGGCGGTGCCTGGACCCATTTTGGCGTCGCTGTTGCGCCGCAGAAACACGGTTTTACCCTGCACGTCCGCGACCTCAGCAATATCCCCGGCTTGAAATTGCTCGGTCTTCTGGACGAAGCGGACTTGCTGGCCCGGCTCGTAATGGGTGACGAGGCTTTTTTGGGCGTCAGTCCAGCCGAGCGAATGATACACGCTGCGTTTTTCCTCCTGACCGGTGATGACGCTCTTTTTCTTTAGCTGCTCGCGCAAAGTCGCAGTGACGGCCGCGATCTCGCCCCAGGTGGGCGAGACGAGGAGCACGGTTTTGCCCGCATCGGTGGCGCGCAAATAAGCGTCCGCCACCCGGCCGTAAAGTTGCTGCCCCGGCCGCACCTGTGGCCCATGATCGGTCGATGCCTCGATGACGGCTCCTTCCTTTTGCAGGAGCTTGAACGCAGCGGCCGGGTTCTGTTCGGCCGCCAGTTTGACGGCCTGCCGGAAGGTCTCCTTGGTCTGGCGTCTGATCTCACCGAGGACCGCGAACCGATACCGCGAATGTTCCTCGATCAACCGCAGCGCATCACCCTGAGCGACGGCGGTGTGCTGGCCCGTGTCGCCGGACAGCACGACGCGAGCGTTGGTTTTTTCCGCCAAATCGAAAAGCTGCTGCATGTCTTTGGTCCCGACCGCTCCGGCCTCATCGAGGACGAACACGGTTTTTTCGGAAACCTTCGCTTGCTGCTCCGGATCGGTGAGGAGCTTGGCGAGCGTCATGGCGCTTTTGAACCCGTCTTTCCTAAGCACGTCCACGGCCCCGGTCGTCGGAGCCACGAAGACGGCGACCTGCCCGACTTCCTTAACCACGCGCCCGAATTCCTTTAACGTGGTGGTTTTGCCGGTGCCCGCCAGACCCTTGAAACCGGTGATCCGGTCTTCCGCGAAAAACACATGACCCAGGGCCGAGCGCTGATCCTGACTCAGGTGCATGGGGCCTTCAAACCGGGGTGCCAGGGGCCGGACGGTGCCGATGCCGGCATTGACGGTGTGCAGGAGCTTGATCTCGGATTGAAGGATGGCCCTCGTCGAATACTCTTGGCCAACCCGCACCAGGTCCGGGTTGCGCTGGAGGGCCTGTTTTAACTCCGGCAGGGCGATCTGCCCGTAACCCTTGACCAAGGCCGCCTCCAAGAGCTGGTGGGCCGGGGCGACCGACTGGCGGGCAAAGACGTGCTCCTGGGCGTACTGGGTCGCCTGACCCAGATGCACGCGCTCGGCCATCGTCTGGGGCTTCCAGGCGACGCCATTGGCCTCCGCCATGACCCGCTTCAAAGCCCGCTGCTCAAAAAAGCCCAGTTCGTTCAACTGCCGGCCCCGGACCTCGGCTTCCGAGGCGTCCTTGAGCTTCTTCGGCCGGGACTTGTGGACGACGTTGCTGATCTCGTCCTTGTTGAGTCTGCGGCCGAGGCTTTTTTCCCGTTTGGCGACCGCTTCATCCCGTTGTTTTGACCGCTTGGAAAAGCGCTCGATGATTTTTTGTTCGACGCCCTGGACCTCGAATCCGTGGGCCGTCTGCCGGGTGCCATACCCGAGCCCGTGCAACCGGTTCGCCAGTTCGTTCCGGTAAACGGCGGTGCCGTACTTGATGGCGTCGTACATGCGGGAGGACTGGAGGGCCTTCCAGCGCTGTTCGACCGGATCAAGGGTCGCATTGAACAAGGTAAAGTGCGTGTGGAGTTGCGGGTCCAAGGCTCGCGATGAGGTGTGCCGGAAAGCCGCCCCGACCAGGTTGGCGGTGGTCCGGTCCTCCATCGCGCCCCCCTTCCTGACCCTGGTCCCGGCGTAGGTTTCCAGCTCCTTTAAGGCCACGTCTGAAGCTTCCCGGTGAGCCTGTAAAAGGCGCTTGTCGTCCATCGTCACGGCCAGAATCGAAACCGACTTTGGAGCCGAACAGGTGAAGTCAAAGAAGACTCTCCGGTCCGCAAACTGACGCTGGGTAAGCTGCTCTCCCGAGTCCGGCCGCTGATTGTCGCAGAGCCTTAAAAAGGCTTCTCGATTGACCGCCTCGCTCTCCTTTAAACCCAGCCTTTGCGCTCCCTGACCGACCCAATAACCGGCCTGAGTCTCGCCCTGGGTGTAATAGTCATTATGCGACAAATGTTCATCAAAATAAGTCGTCGCTGCATTCCGGTTCTTTTGTGGTTTTGCGGTGAACATGCGCGTTTCCTCGCAAAAAATCCAAGCACAAATCTCGATAAATTACGAGGCTTTGTGCAACGCAGAAAAGGCAAAATGAGGTAAGACACCAATCCCTTTCAAAAAGGTTGGCGAGTCCGTCCGACCAGAAGCGGAACAAATGCTGGCCCGGCTTCGGAATCATCCGCAACATTACCTTCGGATGGAATACCGGAACAGTTGCGGGAGTTTTGCGGTCTGGATCGCGCATGAAATCACGCACCGATTACGCTGAGGTTATCGCCAAGACAAACTACGCCGAGTTGTCCAAAAAGCTGGACGAACTGGCGAAGCAGGAGCCGCCCAAACAGCGGAAGTCCGCTGCTGACGCCATCGCTCCGGTGGCGGACAAGCTGCGGGAACTCCATGCGAAAGGTTGGAGCTTTGAGAAGCTGGCCGAATCCATGAAGGCGATGGGGTGTCCGGTCAAAGCCAGTGCGCTGCGCGAGCAGCTTGGAAAAGCGGCCCGGAAAACGAAGCCACGCGGAAAGGCGGTGGCTCCCAATGCGTGATTGGCTGCGGGTGTCGGTGCGCATCAGGTGACGGAAGAAAGTCGGTGGAGTGAGGGCGGCGGCTCGGGCTGCGCCTCGGGGGTGTCCGCCGCCGCCGGGGAGGAATCGCGGGGCGCTCGCCGTCGCCCCCGCAAAGCCCCCGACTCGGGGCAACTAAAGAAGAAAGCAATCCAGGCCGGGCGTGGCCCGGCGCTCAGCTCGCTTTGAGCAAGGCCGCGACGACCTCGATGATCTTGTCTTGCTGACGGCGCGGGAGTTTTTGCACCTGTTCGAAAACGTTGCGGACTTTGCCGCCGGGCGCGGCGGCGCGCTTGGGCTTGGCCTCGCCGAGCAGTTCCTCGACGGTGACGCCGAGGACTTGGGCGATGGAGGCAAGTTTGTCCGAGCGTGGCAGCGCGCCGGTGAGTTCCCAGAAGCTGACGTTGGACTGGCGTTCGCCGATCTGACGGGCGAGTTCGTGCTGGGACATGCCGGTTTTTTCGCGCAGGGCGCGGAGCGCGGAGAAGCTGGTGGAGGCTTTGGGCATGAGCGCGATCATAGCATCGGGTTTTCTTTTTTCTTGAAAACGAACAGTAAACTGTTCACGCGTGAACAGTCAAAAAGAACTTGACCACCCTCACCAAACAAAGGCCGTCCCATGATTCCCACCGACGAAAGCGAGTCCCTCAAGTGCGAGCCAACGAACAAACCCGGCAGGAACCGGCCGCCGTCCTTGCCCGCGCCGTCGCACACCAGTATATCGCTCCGTTGTCGGATTAAAAATCGGTCGCACATCGGAGGTTTCGTCGGAACCGCGTGGCTATAAAAACGGAAGGAATGCGGCCTGTCCGTTGGAACGGCAGCGGCTCAAAGGTGGGTCGCCGGGTGGGTTCATCGTCGGAGCGACTGCAGCTGGAAAATAGATCCGCCATCGGTGGCGCGCGCCCCGCACATTTTTTCCGCCCGGAACGAAGTGAGGGCCAGGCGGTGCACGGCCTTGGGGAACGTGGGGCCCCGGGGCTGGGAGCCGCCGCAGCCGGGAGCGCCCAAGACGGCATTATGGGGTGTATGCGCCGCCACAAGTGAGCCCGTGGCGAACGACGGCGGAGAAAGCATATAAACCATAATGGCCACTTGGGCGCGGACGGCGGCCTTCTTGGGACTCGGGGCGCGCGCTCAGCCAGCCTTCGCGATCAGCGCATCGACGACGTTCTGAATCTCGCGCTGCTTGTCGCGTGGCAGATCCTTAATGACGCTGATGCGTTTTTCCCACTCGGAGGGCGGGCCGCGTTTCACTTTGGGCTGCGCCCGACCAAGCAACTCGCTTTCTGAAATCTCCAGCACCTCGGCGAGCTTGGGGAGCAGCGCGACGGGGAAACGGCGAAAGCCGCGCTCGTAGTGGCCGTAACGGCCTTCGGTGATGCCGAGCAGTTCGGCCAGCGCAGCCTGGGAAAGGTTTTTCGTCTGACGCAGGGCGGCGACGCGTTGGGGAAGTTGATGGGCGCTCACGGGGAAATCGCAGGTTGTGGCGGCGACTATACACCCGGCTTCCTCGGCAGCGTGGTTTTTGGCTTGCATGGCTTACGAATCGTAAGGATACGGAACGTAGTTTATTTTTCAACTTCCGACTTGACCACCCGCCAAAAAAGCAAGGTTGCCCCATGATTCCCGCTGACCAAACCGATCCGCTCAAACGCGAGCCCACGCGGGGCCCGGCCGCGCCGGTGTTGTATGCGATGATCAAGCGCCGTTCGAAATACGCCTATCAGGGCGAGCGTGACGGGAAGCCGGTGTTGATGCGGGTGAGGCGCGTGGAGAACGATTTTTATGCGTTCCACCTGGAGAACGGCAACTGCTACCGGTGCGAGGACCTGACGTTCTTTGTCCAAAGCCCCGAGGCAAAACTCATTAAACTACGCTGACCCATGCCCATGATACCCGACGACGAGATTGATAAGATCAAACGCACGACCGACCTTGCCGCCGTGATCCGGGCGCGAGGCATCGAATTAAAGCCCTCCGGTGGCGACCTGGTGGGCCGGTGCCCGTTCCACGACGACCACGATCCGAGCATGAGGGTCACACCCGGCAAAGGGCTTTGGCGGTGCATGTCGTGTCAGGCGACGGGCAACGTGATCCAGTTCGTTCAGCGCTTCGATGGCGTCTCTTTCCGTCACGCCTACGAACTGCTCAAAGGCGGCGGAGCCGCCGCCTTCACCGGTGCCCCGACGTGTCAGCCGGTCAAGAAAACCACGGTGCCGAAACTGCCTTCTCCTTTAGCCGCCACTGCCGACGATCAAGCCGCACTGCGCCAGGTGCTCGATTACTATCACGAACGCTTGAAAGAAAACCCGGACGCACTCGCCTACCTGAAAAAACGCGGCATCGCGGCCGAAGCGCTCGTCGCGTTCAAGATCGGTTTTGTCGATCGCACGCTTGGGCTGCGTCTGCCCCAGAAGAACCGGGCCGAGGGTGCCGCGTTGCGTGAGCGGTTGACCCGGCTGGGCTTGTTGCGCAAGAGCGGGCACGAGCATTTACGAGGGAGAATCGTCTTTCCCGTCATCGCGGAAAATGGCGAGATCGGCACGGTGTACGGCCGCGCCATCGACGACGGCGGCAAGCACGACCGGCACTTGTTTTTGCCGGGACCGCAGCGCGGCGTCTGGAATCCGGCTGCGTTGCGGTCGGCCGAAGTCATCCTCACGGAAGGCATCATCGACGCGCTGACGTTTTGGGGCGCGGGCTTCCGCCACGTCACGACTGGTTACAGTGCGAAGGCGTTGCCCGATGAACTGCTGGGCGCACTGGTGGCCGCGAAAGTCCGGCGCGTACTGATTGCCTACGACCGCGACAAGCCCGGCGACGAAGGCGCGGCGACGGTGGCCGCGCAGCTCGCAGCCTATGGCATCGAGAGTGTCCGCGTTCTCTTCCCACCGGGTCAGGACGCCAACAGCTACGCCTTGGCGGTGCAGCCCGCCGACAAAGCCCTTGGTGTCTTGCTCCGGGCTGCGTTGCCCTTGGGTGAACTGCGTTCAAAGCCAGCGGTGTCACCGTCTGCGGACCCGCGCGCCCCTTCTTCTTTAGCTGCTAAAGCTGCTTTGATAGCTGCTGAACGCGCGCCGGTGGCAGAGGAGAAAACGAAGCCCGTGCCGCCGCCCACCACGGCACCCGAGAAGGCGGCTAAAGAAGAAATGCCCACGGTGCCGGTTGCGCCGGTCCATCTGGTGGACGTGTTGAAAAACGATGCTGACGAGATCGAGCTGGGCATCGGTGACCGGCGTTACCGGGTGCGCGGTCTCGCGAAAAACACCGGCTTTGAATCCTTGCGCGTGTCGCTCCGCGCCGCGTACGGCGAGCGGTGGCACCTGGACACGCTCGACCTGTGCAGTGCCCGACAGCGGGAAAGTTTTGTCGCCGCCGCCGCCGTGGAAACGACGCTCAAGCCCGAACTCCTCAAGCGCGATCTCGGCAAGGTGCTCGGAGCCTTGGAGGAAATGCAGGAAGCGCGGCTGAAGGCCGAGGCCGCACCGAAAAAAGACGAGCCCGGCATGAGTGCCCAGGAGCGCGCCGCAGCACTCGCGTTGCTCAACGATCCGAAATTACTCGACCGCATCCTCGCCGATTTTGCCGCGTGCGGCATGGTCGGAGAAGAGACGAATAAACTGGTTGGCTACCTTGCGGCCGTGAGCCGCAAGCTCGATAATCCACTCGCCGTGATCGTGCAGAGCACTAGTGCGGCTGGAAAAACGGCCCTCATGGAAGCGGTGCTTGCGTTCGTGCCCCCGGAGGAGCGCGTCAAATACTCGGCGCTCACGGGTCAGGCGCTCTATTACCTCAGCGACGCGGATCTCAAACATAAGATCCTGGCCATCGTGGAGGAAGAGGGTGCGGAGAAAGCCAGCTACGCCTTGAAGCTCCTGCAATCCGAAGGCGAGTTGACCATCGCCTCCACCGGCAAAGACCCGCACACCGGCCGCATGGTCACGCAGGAATACCGCGTCGAGGGACCGGTCATGATTTTTTTGACGACGACCGCCGTGGACATCGACGAGGAACTTTTAAACCGCTGTCTCGTCATCACGGTGGACGAGGGCCGCGAGCAAACGGCGGCGATCCACCGCTTGCAGCGCGAGCGGGAAACGTTGGCCGGACTGTTGCGCAAGGAAGCACGCAACCAAGTCTTGGCGACGCACCGCGCGGCGCAACGGCTCTTGCGCTCGCTCGCCGTCGTCAACCCGTACGCTGAGCAACTGACTTTTTTGGATGACCGCACGCGCACGCGGCGCGATCACACCAAATATTTAGCCCTCATCCGCTGCATCGCGCTCCTGCACCAGTATCAGCGGCCCGTGAAGACGGTCATGCACGACGGCAAAACGCTCGCCTATATCGAGGCAACGCTGGAGGACATCGCCGCCGCCAACGCCCTCGCGCATCACGTCCTCGGCCGCTGTCTCGATGAAATGCCCCCACAAACCCGGCGCTTGCTGGAGTTGATCGAGCGCATGGTCACCGAGCAATGCCGCACCGCGAAAGTGGAACGCAGCGATGTCCTTTTTCGTGCCCGTCAGTTGCGGGAATTTACCGGCTGGGGCAGTTCGCAGTTGCATGTCCATCTGCAACGCCTGGTCGAACTGGAATACGTCCTCACGCACCGGGCCGACCACGGGCAGGGTTTCGTTTACGAGCTGGTTTACGACGGTGCCGGCAAGGAGGGCGGCCGGTTCCTGCCGGGGTTGATCGACGTGGAAAAATTACGCTATGACGGAAAGCGTCCGGGGTTCCCGCCCGAGCATCCGGGGGTAAACGGCCATCATCCGGCCCCCGTCCGGCCCGTTTCCGGCCCCCTTATGGGGGTGATCCGGCCCTCCGAAAATGCCGAATCCTCCTCTGAGAACGCATCTCCCGCCCCTGGATCTGCGCAAAACGCACATCAGGACGGCACGGGTAAAACAGCGGCGGCATAGCCGTAACACGGTCGTAGTCACATGCCGAAAAAAGGACAACGCGGTGAACGTCGGCCGATGGGGGCCGAGGGCGACAGCCAGGGTTTTGCGGCTCTGGCCGACGCGTACTTGGAGAGCCTGCGCGTGCGCAATTACTCCGGTGCGACCATTGGCAGCCGCGAGCATCACCTCCGGGAATTTATCAAGTGGGCCGAGGCGCGCGGTCTCGCGCGGCCGTCCGAGGTGACGAAGCCGACCTTGGAACGCTACCAGCGGTATCTTTACCACTACCGAAAAAAGAACGGCGAGCCGCTGTCTTTCCGCTCGCAACACGGTTGCCTTGTGCCGGTGCGGGCTCTCTTCAAATGGTTGTGTCGCCAAAATCTTTTGCTCGCCAATCCAGCGGCCGACCTCGACTTGCCCCGAGCGGAAAAACGGTTGCCGCGCCATGTGCTCACGGCCTCCGAAGCCGAGCGCGTGCTGGGTCTGCCCCTGATCGATGAGCCGCTGGGGCAGCGCGACCGCGCGATGTTGGAAACGCTCTACTCGACCGGAATGCGCCGCATGGAAGTGCTCGGGCTCAAGCTCTACGACCTCGACCAGGAGCGCGGCACGGTGTTCATCCGCCAGGGCAAAGGAAAAAAAGATCGGATGATCCCGCTCGGCGAACGCGCCTTCTCGTGGGTGCGCCGCTACCTCGATGACGCGCGGCCGTCGCTCGCGCTCTCGGCTGATGACGGCACCGTGTTCCTCACCAACGCCGGGTTGCCGTTTGAACCGAACCGATTGACCCAGATCGTCCGCACCTACGTGGACCAAGCCGAGATCGGGAAAACCGGTTCGTGTCATCTCTTCCGCCACACCTGCGCCACGCTGATGCTGGAGGGCGGGGCCGACATCCGTTTTATCCAGCAACTGCTCGGACACGCGAAGCTTGAGACGACGCAGATTTATACGCAGGTCTCAATCCGGCAGCTAAAGGAAGTACACACGCGCACGCATCCGGCCCGGTTGACGGCCGCACCCGAAGCGGGGTTGAGCGTTGATCCGGCCGCACTCGCCCAAGGCAACGCCGAGCTGGCCGCAGAACTGGCCGAGGAAGCCGCCGAAGACGACGAGGGGGAGCTTCAGGCTTGAGCCTGCACCCGGACGACCTGGCCGGGCTGGAGCGTGGCCAGCGCCGTGAGCAACTGCGGAACGAGCGGCTTCAAATCCTTCATCTGGTTGGACGGAACGCGGACCACCACGAGGCCAAAAGGCAGCGCCTCGGTCTTCTGCTGGGCCGGTAGATTTTTATCCACCGTGATGAAAGCGTCGTAGTTGCCCGCGATCCGCGCGAGGAGCTGCCCGTTGGCGATGCCCGCCCAGCCCGCTTGCGGCACCGTTGAAACCAGATGCCCCGTCAACTCCAGCCCAAGGCGGCGCGGCAGGCACTCGTCCAAAATGACGCGCATGTTCAGGCGATGGCGGCGGTCAGTTGAATGCGGGCTTCTTCCAGGAACTCGATTACCTGAGCGCGGCTCACCGAGGGAAAATCATCCATGAACTCGTCGATGGAGGAGCCGCCTTCCAGATAGTCGGTCAGGTTTTTGACCGGCACGCGCGTGCCCGCGAAAACCGGCGTGCTGTCCAGGATGTCCGGGGTGGCGGTGATAAGCGGTGTCTTCATGTCCGCACCATGAACCCGAAAACGCTCCGGCGCAAAGCACGAAACAAGGCACCATCGTTCCTTCTTTAGCCGCTTGCCCTGAGCCCGTCGCGGCACTCATCCTGACCGGCGAATGATGGCGGCAACGCAACGTACCACGACCACCGGCCCGCGCTCTGCGCGGCGAAGGTTGCGCCCGGTCAGTCGCTTCACGGGTCGGAAACTCGCGTCGGGGTTTTTTCGTTCCGTTCCCACACCTCGCGTCTGGTCCGTCCCGTCGCAACTCACGAGCACGCATCAGGAAAACTCGGTCACGGTGGTTACGGTGGTACTAGGCTGCGCTGTAGCCCCAAACAGTGGACTCAGCAACTTCGACCAGGCTTTAGCTGCGGTTGGCGGGCCGGCCTACGCGGCAGGAATGGCTGCGCGTCAGGCAAATCCCAACCAGGCATACATACCAGCACCCGCTTCGGTCATGGGCACGCGGGACTACTATCTGTTCCGAGCCGGAGCCGCCCCGGCGTCATACACGAACGGCACAGGCCCCGACTACCTCCTCGACTACGGGTTGCCGAACTTCGACAAGTTTACGGCACTCGCGGCCGGGGACGTTTCGCCGCAGCTCAAAGCTTTCGTGTCCAATACCGGATACGCTCTTCAGGCGAATTTGGAAGACGCATTGGCCGCGAACAACTCTCTCGCCGGAAACCGAGGCGATCTTTACGATGCCGCATACGCGACCCACGCCCTTGCCTATCAGCAAGGCGGGTTCGGCAAATTGGATTTTCCGGATCAATTCCGAGTCGCGCGGACGCCGAGTTTTTCGGATACGGTCTTCAGTGGCAGTTGGTGGATGACGGCCCCGAAGGACATCACTTTGGTTCACCCATTTACGTGGCACTATTGAACTCCTCCCCGCCATGCGCCATTGTCTCTGTGTTGTCCTCGCTCTGTTCTGGAGCTATCCGATGAGCGCCAAAGAACCGCTGGTCCTCAATCTTGAGAGCGGCGAGAAGGTCGCGCACCTCGCGGCGACGGGGAGCACGTTGGCTATCGGGGCGGGCTATCGTGGAAGCTATGACCGCAGCAAGAGCGTTGCCGAGCAGTCGCAATGCCTCATCGTTCTCGTCCGCGATGGCTCTCCGCCTACACGCACACCCGTAAAACACGGGGCGATGCGATCTCTCGTTAGTATCCCAACGGGTTTTTTGGCGGGACGTGTGGTTTACGATCACGAAGGCCACACAATCACGCATGTGTTTGAAGTGGACCTGAAAGGCGAGGTCACGGAGATGCCACCGCTGCCGATCGATCTGGCCGGTCTTTGGGCTGACAAGGACGGGGCGGTTTTCGCATACGATTGGGGGACCGTTTTTCGTTGGTCCGCGGCCAAGCCGACCTGGGAGAAGCTACCGCTTGATCCGGAGGTCAACGCCGAAGCGATCCGGCGAATCGTCACCCTGAATAGTGGCTCCTCACTGGTGGTCACCGATCGCGTGTTCAAAGGCTTCAAAAGCCTTCAGGAACCGCCGATCTTTGTCAGAGACCTCAACACTTACCCGGAGGCAATCTACGCCTTTGGAAATGACCAGTGGTGGATTATGACGTCAGACGGGAGCACCCACAAAATCAGCACCGTCAGCAGAGACGGACGTGTTCAAGAAGCAGCGTCATTGCGCGTGGTGAATCCTCACGAGCTGCTGTTCAGCGGGGATAAGGTCTTCG
Organism: Verrucomicrobiota bacterium; assembly: GCA_043759025.1. Taxonomy (GTDB): domain Bacteria; phylum Verrucomicrobiota; class Verrucomicrobiia; order Opitutales; family Opitutaceae; genus Lacunisphaera. The sequence goes on from JAYVMJ010000076.1 coordinate 11,649, forward strand.
TCGTTTGCGCCCGTGAAGGCGGGAACGTCCACAAATACTCTTATTACGTTTTGAATCGCGACGGAACCGGCCCGCTGCGCGGTCCGTTCATGCTGCCAGACGACACGATGAGCACATGCATCTGGGGCGATTCCATCGTGAGCGGCGGTGCAGCGAGCCGCGTGTTCAAGACAGCCATTGACGCCGAAGCGAAGTAGATACGTTGCCGGTGATCGTGTCCGTCACTCGCTCGGCAGGATGCCGTGGGAGCCGCCCCACAAGCGTCGGTGTTACCGATTTTTTTGGCGCCGTAAAATTTGCCGAATTGGCCCCGTAAGGATTTTCGCGGATTGGCCGGGCTGGCATCGCAAAACGTAGCCGAATTGCCGCGCTCCTGTCGTAGCTTGCGATGCGGTTGAGCGGGGCGGCTGTGATGGCGGGCAAGATTTGGCGCGCGGCGGGTCCGGCTTACGGTCACGCCTTGGTGATGGGAATGATGTCGATTTTGGTGACGAAGGGAGAGAGGGGATTGAGTTCGGCGAAGCGTTCGGAGTGGGCGTGAACGGAGCCGAGTTGGCTTTTGACCAGGAGCTCGCAAATCTTGTCCAGGTGCTGGCCGGTGATGACGACGTCATCGGTGGGAAAACTGAGCGTGAGGGTTTGCGGGGGCCGGGTGGGATCATCGGCCAGGTCGGGTTTGCGCGTGATGAGTTTGTAGCGCAGGAGTTGTCCGGTGCTGAAAGC